>JACQGT010000573.1 GCA_016199425.1 Chloroflexota bacterium | reverse complement strand
GCCTCCCAGCAGACGGCCAAAGTCATCCTCGACCCCTGGGCCTGATCGAGGTTACCGACCTTCCGGGCAGGTGACAAAGAGCGTTTTGGCGTTTGTGTCTTTGTTTTGTCGATTGACAAGAAAAATAGTCTGTGTTACACTGAGAAAAGCGCTTGCGCAAGCGCTTTTCTCAGTGTAGTTTTTTAAATCCCTACCAACCCCACCGCGAAAGTGAAACTGACCTATGCCTGTGGTCGATCGTCGAGAATTTGGCGGCCGTTTCTCAGTCCAGGAGAATTCCCGCCGGTTGGCAACCTATCGTTACCTGGAAATTCAACTGCTGGAATTCCTGGGCGGGTGGTGTCACACCATTCCGCAACTGGCTTTCAAGGCGACCTTTGGCTATCACGTCTACGACCACGCCCAGGCTGCCGACGAATTGGGTACACGCCTGGAGCAGTTGCGCTCTAGCCCAGAGCGAGCCGAGGCCGCCACCGATGATTTTGCCCGTCTGTGTCAACACGTGTGGGAACTGGAGCCGGTAGTGGATCGCCTGGTGGCGGTCTACCGCGTCCTGGAACCTCATCTGGTCAGCACTTACGTCTATCACGCCGACGCCACGGACCCTCTGAGCGATGCGCCCACCGTCAAGTTGCTGCGCCGTCTGGCCAGCATGGCCCAATCCCACGTGGCCTGGGGTCAGGCTGTGTTGGAGTCCCTCACCCAGACCCCGGAGCTGCGCAAACAGGCCCTGGATGTGCAGGCCGATCTGGAGGCGCGTTTGCTGGAGTGCGGCGGTGTCACAGGCCAGGGCATCGAATCCCACTGGCTCACCTTTCACAGCGCAAAAGAAGAGGCCAAACCGCCCCAACGCCCCAGCCGCGGACTCGCCCAGGGCTACCGTTTTGTCAAGCGTTGCCCGCCCCAGAATCACCCAACTGTGGAAGCGCCTTTCTGGTTCTCGGACCAGCGCCCGGTCTTTCGGCAAGTCTATACGGCCCCGGACGAATGGTCGCTGGAGGGTTTCCGCCACAAATTCCATCAGCTCCTCTACGGTGAGGTGGAGACAACGGATCGCATGGGCAAGATGCTGGCCGAACACCCGGAACTGCCCTGGGCCATGCGCGTGGACCTGGCCCACCAGATGTGGGACGAGGCCCGGCACATCGAAATTGTCGCCAAAGTGTGCGAAGACGAGTTGGGCGCGGCGTTGGGCTATGGCCCCTGGCCCCTGATCTGGTGGTGGATGCAGAACGAGAGCGATCCCCTGCGCCGGATTGCTGTCACCAATGGCTGGGCCGAAGCCAATCTCATGCACACCCTGCGCCGCTGGCGGGATATGGCCGTCGAACGGGGCTATGACCGCATCGCCGAACTCTGCGATTATCTCCAGGCGGACGAGTTGACCCACGTCAAGCTGGTGACCTACTGGATGCGAGAATTGACAGCAGATCAGCCGGATCGTTTCAACGCGATTGTGGCCTGGAGCAGGGATGCGGTGGTGCGCATCCAGCAATTTTACAACGACAACCCGGCCAGCATCCCCGACAAAGGGGAGATCCGCTTCAGCTTTCTGCGCGGGGAGGCGGAGCCGGAATAGGGGACTGGGGACTGAGGACTAAGGACACGGAGGGTACAGGTGGCAACGATCTACGATGTGGCCGAGGCGGCGGGCGTCTCTATCAGCACTGTTTCCCATGTGCTCAATGAGACCCGATTTGTCAGCGAGAACACCCGGGCCAAAGTGTTGGAAGCCGTGACGCGGTTGAACTACCACCCCAGCTCTCTGGCGCGGGCCCTGGTGCGCCAGGAAACTCGCACCATCGGACTGATTGTGCCCGACAATGTCAACCCCTTCTTTGCCGAGCTGGCCCGGGGCATCGAGAACCACGGCTTTCAGGCCGGGTACAGCGTGATTTTATGCAATTCCGACAGGAGCACATCCAAAGAGCTGGCCTATTTAGAGACTCTCCTCTCCAAACGGGTGGATGGTGTCATCTACATGACTACTGATATGGCGACAGACCGGCTGATGCCCTTTCACGAAGAGGGGATACCCATCGTCACCTTTGATCGGGATTACGACAATATCGACTCCATCCTTTTGGACAATTTCCAGGGTGGGTACGACGCCACCCGCCATCTGCTGGAGCTGGGACATACGCGCATCGGTTGTATTGCCGGGCCGGATTCTCCCAGCCGCAGTTCAGATCGGGTACGCGGCTACCGAGCAGCCCTGGAAGAAGCGCATATCCCCTATAACCCGGATCTTTTGTGTGTCGGCGACTGGACCGCACGCAGTGGACAGGTTGCAGCATCCGAATTCTTGCGCTTGCCCGTTCCGCCCACAGCTATCTTTTCATGCAACGATATGATGGCCGTTGGCGCGATTGCATTTTTGCGCGACCGGGGGTGCCACGTCCCCCAGGACATATCCGTCATCGGTTATGACAATATCTCGTTGAGTGCGTATGTCTGCCCACCACTGACAACCATTGCCACACCCATCGAGCAGATCGGCCAGGGTCTATGCCAGATGCTCTTAGACTGTATCGGCGAAAAACTGCCGGCCGAGACGCAACGGGTGACAGTGCGCGGCGCGCTGCTGGTGCGTGAATCAACCGCGCAAGTGACTTGACCTAATCGTTTGAGCTATAGATGTTCAGATAATGTTTTCGTAGGGGCGCTGCTTGCTGCGCCCGGCACACACG
>JACQGT010000579.1 GCA_016199425.1 Chloroflexota bacterium | reverse complement strand
CAGCGCAGATCAATTCAGATAATTCAGATCAAATAGAATAGATCTGCGTCCCTTTCTTCTTGACGAACGGTAGACACCCACGGAGTAAACGAATGGCGCAAAAAAAGAAAGCAGACAGCCTGGAAGAACTCAGCTACGAAGAAGGCTACGCCCGTCTGCAAGAGGTTCTCAACCGTTTGGAAAGTGGCGACACGCCTCTGGAGGAGTCTCTGAAACTCTATGCCCAGGGGACGCAGTTGGCCGCCCACTGCGCTGCCCAATTGGAAGAGGCCGAGTTGACTGTGCGCCGTTGGCAAGAGCAAGGCGACACTATCCCTTTTGACGAGTGGCGTGACTAAAGCGACGCCGAAGTTTTACCAAACGATAGAGCCAAGCATAAAACGAACGCAGGCCAACGCAGATTTGCGGCAAATCCGCATTAAAATCAGCGCAGATCAATTCAGATCATGAAAATCTGCGTCCTTTCCGAATTGAAAAGCCATGCAGCTCTGGTCAAACGAAGCGCTCTGGCTGCCTATCAGTGCCGCCATTGCCGTCCAACTCTACAAATTCCTCTACGAGTGGATCCTACGCCGAGACTTCGATCTACGGGTGCTGGCCCGCTCCGGCGGTATGCCCAGCAGCCACTCGGCGATGGTCACCAGTCTGGTCTCGGCGGTGGGTCACCGGTCGGGGACCAACAGCGACGCCTTCGCCCTCTCCGTTATTTTTGCGGTCGTTGTCATGTACGATGCCACGGGTGTGCGCCAGGCCGCGGGCAAACAGGCCAAAGTGCTCAATCAGATCATCCGCGAACTCTTTACGGGCCAGCCGGTCAGCGAAGAAGAATTGAAAGAGCTAATCGGCCACACATCCGTCGAAGTCATCGTTGGCGCGTTGGTGGGCATTGCCTACACCTTCTCCTGGTTTGCCCTTTTTGCCCAGTAGAGCAATTTTTCTCAAAAATCTTTGAGAAATTTGGTTGCTCCTACCATTTGTGATAGGATAGACACGCTTTGTGCAGTTCTGGCAGCCAGACAAAGGAGGAAGTTCATGCGACGTGTCGTTCTGATTCAGCCTAAGCGAGATGGGAGAATCTTGGGCAAAGCTCCCGGCTCCCCCTACACACTGATGCGTCTGGCTTCGCTCGTGCCCGACGAAATCCCGGTGGAAATTTGGGATGACAACCTGCGCGAACTGCCTATGGACACCCTGGGCGAAGGCGATCTGGTGGGCATCAGCAGCATGACCATCACCATCGAACGGGCCGAACATCTGGCCCGGCTGGCCCACAAACAGGGCGCGGGCGTGGTGGTGGGCGGCGTGCACTCCACACTGCTGCCCGAACACGTGCAGACCTTTGCCCATAGCTCCTTTGTCGGTGAGGGCTACTACACCTGGCCCCAGGCCATCCAGGACTTTGCCGGGGGCGGCGTGAAAGGGCTAAAACCCGAATACAAAGACGAGAGATGGGCCAATCTGGCCGGCATCGCCCCCATCAAAGATCGGGTGATCAAGATGGTGGACGAGAACAACAACTACTGGACGCCCTATCTGGAGATCACTCGGGGCTGCCCGCGCAACTGCGACTTCTGCACGGCCATTCGGGTCAGCGGGCGGCGTATGCGTCTGCGCCCGGTGGAAGAGGTGGTGGACGAGATCGAGCGGCGGGGGATCAAACGCTTCTTCCTCACCGACGACAACTTCGGGCTGAATTTCTCCACCGACCCCGACTACTGCGTGGAACTCTTCGAAGCCCTGATGAAAATAGATCTGAAGGGGTGGACCTGCCAGTCGGAGATGAGCATCGCCAAATTCCCCGAATTGCTGGAAATGGGCAAGGCCGCCCATCTGGACAAGCACTTCGTCGGTTTCGAGAGTGTCAACCCCGAAAACCGCAGTTCTCTGGGTGGCAAGTCCAAAGGCGTGGCTATGCAGACCAGCGAGGCCATCAAAGCTATCCACGAAACCGGGATGGGTGTGGTCGGCCTCTTTGTGATGGGCTTCGATCACGACACACCCGCCACCTTCCAGGCCATGTGGGATTTCATCCGCACCAGCGAGATGGACGGGGTAAGCACGACCGTTCTCACCCCCTACCCGGCCACCCCCTTCTACGATCAGGTGATCGCGGAAAACCGGCTGCTGGACGTGCCGTGGAGCCACTTCGACACGGCCCACGTGACATTCATCCCCAAGAACTTCACCCCGGACGAGCTGCGCGACGCCTACGATTGGCTCTGCCGCAAGATTTACAGCCCGTCCCAAATTGCCCTGCGTGGCCTGCGCTCTCTGCGCCGCTACCCGTTGAGTATAGCGGGCAAGAAGCTCTTCGGCAGCTTTAGCACAGACTACGGCTACCGCCGGGCCTATGGCTGGCGACATTCGATGTAATCAGGCGATGGCTGACAGCGGACGGCGGACCGCAGACGGCAGATCGCCGAAAATGCGGCGCAAAACAAAAAGGGCGGGCCGGTTGTCCAAAACCGGCCCGCCCTTTTTGTTTTGTATACGCAGCAGAACCACCCGGTGACATTTCTCACCTTGTCACCCACTCACCTGGTCAGGTATGGTCTTTACTCCTCGTCCATCTCCAGTTCCTCGATCACCCGCACCAGATCCGTCCGGGTGACGATGCCCACCACTTTCCCATTCTCCACCACCGGCAGAGAGCGATGGCCCGGTTTGATCATCAACTCCGCGGCGTGCTCAATCGTATCCGTAGGACGCACAGTGGCCGGGTCCCGGGTCATCAGTTGCTCGGTGTAGACAGCCAGGATGTGACGCACCTGCTCTTTGTAGGTGCTGTAGTCGTCCAGGCGCATGGGGATCAGCCCCCACAGCAGAGGGATGTATTGGGGTTGGCGTGGCGGCGCGTGGCGGGTGATCAGATCGATCTCCGTGACGATTCCCACCAATTGGCCGGCGGATGTGACCACCGGCAGCGCGCTGATCGAGTGTTCCCGCATCAAGCGCGCCACATCCTGGATCGATGCGTCCGGGGTGATCGTGATTACCGGCGCTGTCATAATCTCACGAACGATCATCGCAGTCTCTTTTCGTAGGCGGTTCAATCAGTGGGCAGTGATCAGTTATCAGAGGGAATGCGGGCAGTTTGACTGTTCACTGCTCACTGATTACTGTGTCACTGACACAGAGTGGATCGGACAGGATTCGAACCTGTAACCAAGGAGTTATGAGCCCCCTGCTCTGCCGTTGAGCTACCGATCCTAAAACCAAAATTGGTTGACTGGTTGATTCGTTGACTGGCAGGAGTACGCATAGAGCGGTTTCCAGTCAACGCATGAACCAATCAACCAATTAGAGCGGGTGGCGGGAATCGAACCCGCGT
>JACQGT010000574.1 GCA_016199425.1 Chloroflexota bacterium | reverse complement strand
GCAGACCAGTGTACGCAGCCGGTTGCTGTGCTTGGCAAAGGCCGCCGCCGTGTGGACCATCGCCTGCTCGTTGCGGGTCTGGTAGTAGCGGAATTCCGGGTATTGTTGCAGGGCCTGGCCCATCCCGGAGACGTTGCCGAGGCCGAAGATGCCGAAGCAGCCGGCGAAGAAGCGCTGTTCGTTGCCGTCGCGCTCGCTGTATTGGCTCTGCAGAAAACGGACGAGGGCTTGCGCGGTTGTCAGGCGGATAGTGGACATGAACGGCTCCCTTGAGAATAGGAAAGGGTGTTGATGGAGTATGATTCTCTGATTGTTATAGAAGCAAAGAGCGGAGTTGCGTCTGTTTGTCTCGTCGATGGAAAGGCGGTGGCGTATGCCCGACGCGCAACCGCTGACTATAGAGGGGCCGGTCCGTCACTGGCAAACGCGCCCGCGGCCCAATCCCGCGGCTGCCACTCCGCTGGGGAGAAGAAGTGGCAGCCGCCAGCCAGAGCTTGCCGTGCCGGGGGGAGAAGCGATGGGATTTCTGCTCGACAGCAACGTTCTCATCGCTCTGGAGCGGGAGCGTTTGTCAGTGGAGAAGATAGCCGATGGCGCATTTTACTGATGCCCGTTTGTCGGCTCGGCCTCCAGTTGCAGGATAAATGCGGCCATCTCCTCGGACTGGACAGCAGCCGCCAGCAGCCGCTGCAACGCTTCCCGCTCTGCGCATTCTTCCAGTCGTTGCTGGCATTGAAGATAGGTTTTGGCAGACGGATCAAAGCGCAGAACGAGGATATTCAGCACTGCCTGGCGCAGGCCATCCAGGATGCCTTTCTGTTCGCCCAGGTGTACCCCTTCGGCTCGTCCTTTAGCTTGTCCTTCGACCAGACCTTCAGATCGTCCTCTGGTTTCTCCTTCAATCAGACCTTCGACTAAACCTTTGGCCCGTCCTTTAGCCAGACCTTCGGCCAGACCTTCAGCCAGACCTTCGGCCAGACCTTCAGCCAAAGCTACCTCTCTGGCCTTTTGCTGGGCGCGGCGCATATAGGGTAGTTCCAACAACAGTTCATCGGCGGAATCGATCATTTGTTCGACCATTGCGATCATCTCCTCATCACTCAGCAAATTCACGAGCGCCGTCATCAGGCGCTTGCGCTGCAACTCGTCTGCGACTTTGCGGATGCTCCCCACCACAGCCGGTAAGACCTGCGCCGGCTCGCGTATCTGCGTCTGCCCGACCAGCGGCAGAAAGGCTGCGCTGCCCAAGGCCAGCAACTCGGCGGCCTCCATCTGCCAGAGCCGGATCGGCGCGTAGCGCCAGGCCAGGTGTGGTTCTCCATCGATGCCCAGGATTTCATAGCGTCCCGTGTCCTCTGCGCCCGCGCCCTGGCCCACGTAGAGGACGACGCTGTGTAGGCGGGGCGCTTTGTCCGGCGTCTGCGTTCCCGCCTCGCGCAAAATCAGCCGGGTCATATAGTCCAGTTCCCGGAAGGAGATGGGGGCATGGCTGCGCCGTCCCTGCAACTCAATGTGGAGCAGCACAGATTGCCCGTCGTCCATCTCCACGGCAAAGATGAGGTCGCCAGCGGTGGCCGCGCCGGGAAACTCTACGTTGAGCGGGTACACCCGGCGCACGGGCCTACCCAACAGCCATTCGGCGAAGGCCTCGCTGAAGGCGGTGATCAGCATCTTGAGCGGGTTGTCGGTCTCCATCGGCAGAATTTCCTCTGTTGTTTACTCAAGATACATACACAAGGATTATACCACAGCGGTCTCTTTGCCCCCGCTACATCTTCTGCGCCGACGGTTGAAGCGCCAGGCAAACAGCCCTGCCCCAACGGTCGGCCGGGTGGCCTACTGGAGGGGGCAGGGTCTGCTCGATATTTGCCCGGAGCACACAATGTCCTGGCCAGGGAGCGGTCGCGCCAACTCTCGGACCGCGGCCGCCGGCCCCAGGAGCGGACGGACGGCATTGCCGGCCAAGAGGGGAGTCATACAGTAGCGCATTGCCAGCGTCCCATTCACTGGTGCAAGCCTGGCATCCTTTAGTCCAAGTCCAGATTTTCGTAGGTTTCAGGGCCTGTTTTGTAGCGAATGCCAACAATCAACAGCTTCGTCCCATACTTCCTCGTGGGAATAGGTGGGCGCACCCTCGGCGATACGGGCGAGAACCTCTTCGGCAAAGCGAAGGTCATCTTCCCAGGATTTCCCGTCTGTCGGTCGTTCGTCGTGGGCAAGCGCTATTTCCTCCCTGAGAATGGTGGCCAGCAGAGGCGTATTGAGTTTCAACTCAACCTCGGCGTCAAGCCGGATGTGGGCTCCGTCGAAATGCGCCGGTACAGTCATTAGAATCGTACTCATTGTAGCATCTCTCTGAATGGGATACTCCGTCCCGCTTCAATATAGAATGGAATTCGTGGAATGGGTAGGGGCGGACGCCCGCGAGAGGGAGGAAGGGCGTCGGCAGCCGTGCGCTACTCAGGATAGATCGTCAAACAGCTCTGGCAGATCGCTGTAATCGTAGGGGGGACGACGGCGCACGGCAAGCACGACTACTAGTTTCACATCTGCTTCGATGACCGCATAGACGATCCGCCAACGGTCCAGACGCACTCTGCGCGGCTCACCTGTGGCCAGGTCAAAATCAAGCCGCCTGCTGCCCGCTGGTCTGGGATTATCGGCGAGATCTCTGGTTGCCCGTCGTACCCGCTGGCGAACGTGGCCGGGCAACCCCTGGATCTCGCGTTGGGCAGCGGACGAAACCTCAAGTTGGTAACTCACCGGCCATCTCCAGGGCGTCTAACTCCCGTTCGAATTCGTCCCAGGATTTCCAACCTGCCGGCCGTTTGCCTTGCGCAAGCGCTGTCAATGCGGCCTGGTTTGCGCGCAGAATGTCAAAATCCTCCTGGTCTTCCAACCTGTCGAGGATCGATTGCCAGGTCGCCAAATCCACCAATACAGCGATCTGTTTTCCATTTTGATTGACCACATAGCTGGGTGTCTGCAAGGCTTCAGATAGCTGACTGCTCATCATCTAACCTCCTGTAGGCGGCGCTCAAGCGACGGCAAATTCGGTCAATGCGCGCCGTTCCGGTCGATAGAAGCCGAGCACAATATCCTCTTTGGCAATGCCCGCCGCCGCCAGTTCCTCGGCGACATCCATATCTGTATTCTCTTGTTCGAGCCAGACTTTGCCATTCTGAAGGCGGCAGTGCAAGATGGTTGAGTGGACGCGTCCGTTCCGATCCCACCCAATACCAAGCAGCAGATAGTGTCCGCGTGACTCGTCGAAGATTGGGTAGATCTCGATGCTGCCGTGGCCGGGTATGTACTCAGCGTATCTCAGGAG
>JACQGT010000588.1 GCA_016199425.1 Chloroflexota bacterium | reverse complement strand
GTGGTTTATGAAGTGGAGCAGTACTCGCTCTATGGGCGCAATACGACAAAGACTGCCCAGGAGGTGTGATCTGGTATTGGGCATTGGGGAAGCTTGACACTGAATCTCGCCTATCTCAACACCCTCTCGTCTCCCACGCGCCGCGTGATGCGCCGGGTGTCCATCTCTTCCAGCAGAGCCTGGGCGTATTTGCGGCTGGTGTCGAAAAGGTCGCGGGTTTGGGCCAGTGTTATCGGGCCGTGTTGGCGGGCAAAATCGCTGATACGTTCAATGGCAGCAGTGAAGTCCTCACTACGAAAATAGACGCCGCCGGGCAGAAGCACGAGAATGCCCTGCTCTACCAGGGATTCGAGAAGCTCCTCGTCGTTGTCCAACAGGGCCAGACTGTCGCCCGCGTTGGGCGGGGAAAAAGGGGCCGCGGCAAAGGCGGCCAGGGTACGTTCCACTGCCTGGGATTGCTGGGCAGCCATGCGAATCTGATGGTCGGCCAGCCAGAGCGCGTTGTCATTGGCCTGGATGAGGCCAGCTTCTACGGCCTGGGAGACCAGATTGTTGAAGGCGCGCAGGGGCAATTCCCCCGCGGCGGTGCGCCCCCCCTTCACCCGCAGACGGCTGCGCACTTCGCCCCGGGCCATGCCCTGGCGCAGGGGATAGCCCGAATGATAGGCCCGCAGCAGCCCGGCCAGAGTTTCCAACAGCGCGGCGTAAGTGGAAGCCGCTAACAACAGCCGTCCGCCATCCAGCGCCCGCACCGCGCCGGATGTTTGCAAAAGAGCCAGCGCCCCCTGGCCCGGTTGCGTGCCCAGCCCGCTCTGGCCGATGAGATCGGCCGCAGAGAGGAGGGGCGAGCGTTCCAGAGTTTGCAGCAGAATCTCGTCCGGCGCGCCCGCAGCCAATGTGCGCAGCCGTTCCAGGACCGCCGGGTCCATACGCCGGTAGCGGCGGCGGGGATGGGGATCGAGGATTTCGCCGCCGCCCAAAGTGGCACTGGGCGAAGGCTGGCGCAGAATGTAGCGATCCCCCGCCGCCGCCAGCACGGGCCGCTCCAGACGCAGTTGCAACCAGCCCTCTGCGCCGGGGGACAGCTCCTCCACACCCAGCAGCCGCACATTGGCCGGGGTTTCGGACGCACCGCTGAAAAAGTCCACGCGCAGATTGTGGGTCAGGGGTTTGGATGCGTCGGGCAGGAGACGAAAGGAGACATCCAGCAATTTTGTGGCGCGCAGGGTGTCGGGCTTCACCACCACCTGTCCCCGCTGGATTTGGTCCACAGCCACGCCGCTCAGATTGATGGCGGCCCGGCTGCCGGGAGCGGCCCGCTCGATGGCTGTCTTGTGGCTCTGCAAACCCCGGATGCGTCCGCTGGGGCCGTCGGGCAGAATCTCCACCGGGTCGCCCACCGCGAAGTGGCCGTCGCTGAGAGTGCCGGTGACGACTGTGCCGAAGCCGGAAAGAGTGAAGATGCGGTCGATGGGCAGGCGGGGGCGGGCGCGATCCCGGCGGGGCGGCAATTCTCCCAGCAGACCGGCCAGGGCAGCGCGCAGATCGTCCAGCCCCTTCCCTGTATGTGCGCTGACAGGCACAATCGGCGCACTGGCCAGGCGGGTCTTTTCGAGGAGTTCGTGGATCTCCAACTCCACCAACTCCAGCCACTCCGGGTCGTCGATGAGATCGCTTTTGGTCAGCGCTACCAGCCCGGTGGGTACAGCCAGCAGGTCGAGGATCGCCAGATGTTCCCGGGTCTGGGGCATCACCCCTTCGTCGGCGGCGATGACCAGCACAACCGCGTCCACACTGCCCACGCCCGCCAGCATATTTTTGATGAAGTCGATGTGGCCCGGCACATCCACAATGCCGATGGATTCAGGGATTTCCTGGCCGGGGAGGGGGAGTTCGATCCAGGCGAAGCCCAGGTCGATGGTCATGCCCCGCGCTTTCTCTTCGGCCAGCCTGTCCGGGTTGATACCGCTGAGGGCCTGGACGAGGGTGGACTTGCCGTGATCCACGTGGCCGGCGGTGGCGATAACGCGCATGGGATGGGGTTAGCGTTCCGCGGGGGGCGCGCCGGTGACGATACCTGCCGTGCGCCGGGTGTTGTTCTGGCTGGCATAGAGTTCCGTGTTGCGCCGTTGCTTCTGCCATTCGTCTTCCAGCATTTTCATCTGTTCATCCCGCTCGCGCAGGCTCTCTTGCAGCCCATCCAGCCAGCTTTGGGCGGCGTTGAGGGAGCGCGCGCCGTAACTCTCCTGCAATTTCCAGAGCTGGCGCAGCAACTCTTCGTGGACTTTCAAGTCGTGCAGGATAGGGGCAAAAGGTTCCGGCATCTCTTTGTTGTATTTTTCCTGCTCCCGCCACAGGTGCTCCTGGTGCAGCTCTTCCTTGCGCCGGCGCTTCTCAAAATCCTCGCGAAATTCGTCCATCTCCCGGCGGATACGCTCTTCGGCCAGCCGCTGCAACTCCTGCACCTGGGCCTGATCCCGGCGCATAACTGCCTGAAAGTCGTTGATCATCTGCACCGCTCGCCGCGCCACTTCGATCTGCTGGGCGAAGCCCTGGACCTGTTCCTGTCCCTTTGCCACCAGTGAGCGCTGATCGTCGATGACCTCCTGCCAGCGGTTCAGCACCGAGAGTCGCTCCACCGTCTCGATGCGGATACGCTCCATAAAGGCTTGCTGTTCTTCCCGAATCTGCGTGAAGACAGGCCGCCACTTCTCGGTTTCGGTAGCCAGACGACGGGTCGCTTCCTCCACAACCGCCAGACGCCCCACCTGGGCTTCCGTGCGCTTGAAGAGTTCCACCGTTTCCTGCTGCAATTGGGCCACCCGCTTGGAATCCGACGAGCGCTGTTCGGCCAGGAAAGGAATCTGCCGGGTGCGGTCTTCGATATCCTTGGCCAGAATGTTGACCTGATTGCGTCCGGTCATAATCATCTCGATCAGCCGTTCTTCCTCGGCCTTGCGTACTTTGACCGTCTCCTCCACCCGACCAATGCGGGGCAATTCCCGGCGCACTTCGCCGATCTCTCGCGTCAGCGCCTCCCGGTCACCCAGTCTGGTCCGTTCCAGATCGCGCACAGCCTGGGCGCGCACTTCTTCCTCCCGGCTTACCAGCAGGGAGAATTCCTGTTTGGTGTTTTGAATCTGCTGCTCCAATTGGGTGAAGCGGCCCAACTGGGCGGTGGTCCCGGCCAGACGCCCCTCCAGGTCCTGAATGCGCCGGGCCTGCTCCACAATATCGGCGGTTTGGCCCTCCACTTGCTGCTGCAAACGGGCAATTTCGGCCCGGTCGCGGCGATGTTCTTCGTCCAGCCAGTTGACCATTTGGGCCAGTTGCGCAATATCCATTCCCGATCCTATTCCATCGAGGCGTACATGTATGATTCCAGGCAACGCTCCGTGGATTATACCATTTGAAACCACTCCACCCAAACAGGTATGGGTGGATAGGAGACGCCAAGCCGCCAAAGCGTTTGATTTGACCAACCGTGTGCTGGCTGATACAATAACGGGGACGCAGATTCCCGCAGAAACAACAGATTTGCGCAGCTTTTATCAGCGTCGATCAGCCAGATCAGCGTCATCTGCGTCCTATTTTTCAACAGCTGTATGTCCCAATCACCCATTGGTGACTTATGCGCTTCGGTATTGACGCTCGTCTAACTTATCACCAACGCGCGGGGATTGGGCGATACACACTCTTTTTGCTGGATGAGTTGGCGAAAGCCGATCACGAAAATCGTTACACGATTTTCCAACACCGCAAGGATCGAGAGCCGCTGGTCAACGCGCCCAACTTCCAGCGTAAGACGCTCTACACACCGGTTCACTCCAGGCTGGAACAGCCTCTGCTGATGGCCGAGTTGCTCTTCCACAATCTGGACCTGATCCATTGCACGGATTTCATTCCTCCCCTCTACAGCAATCTGCCCTCCATCATCACCGTACACGACCTGGCCTTTCTGCGCTGGCCCCACTTTCTGACAAAAGATCACGCCACCTACTACAGCCAGATCGACCGGGGGGTGCGCCACGCCCGCCATGTGATTGTGCCGAGCCACAGCACCAAAAATGATGTCATCGGCCAGTTGGGCGTGCCAGAGAGCAAAATCAGTGTCATCTACGAAGCGGCGGCCTCTCTCTACCGTCCCCTGCCCCTGGCCGAGACGCGGGCAGGGGTTTCCCGCCGTTTCTCCGTGCCGACCAACTACATTCTCTTTGTCAGCACCATTGAGCCGCGCAAAAATATCGGCGGGCTGCTGCAAGCCTTCCACCATTTGCGCACAAAATACAATCTGACCGATACCGCGCTGGTGCTGGCTGGCAAACAGGGCTGGCTCTATGAAAAGGTTTACGAGACCGTAGAAGAATTGGGCCTGCAAGATTCGACCTTCTTTGTCGGGCGCGTCAGCGACGAGGAGTTGCATCAACTCTACGTGGGTGCCCGCTGCCACGTCCACCCGGCATTTTACGAGGGCTTTGGTCTGCCGCCCCTGGAGGC
>JACQGT010000576.1 GCA_016199425.1 Chloroflexota bacterium | reverse complement strand
GGAGCAGCAGGTGCTGATGGCCCTGTCGGTCTTTACGGGCGGCTTTGAGAGAGAGGCGGCCCAAACTATCGCAGGGGCCTCCCTTGCCGTTCTCACCCGTCTGGTGGACAGATCCCTGCTCTGGCGGGTGGGCGAAGGACGCTATGACCTGCACGAACTGGTGCGCCAGCTTGCCCGTCAGAAACTGGCGCATGAGGAACAGGAAGAAGCAGTGCGTGCTTTGCACAGCCGGTGGTTTCTGGGGCTGGCCAGCCGCCAGGAGCCGCGGTTGAAAGGTGCGGAAGAGACGCAGGCCATTGAATTGATGGCGCGAGAACGGGAAAATGTGCGCGCTGCCTGGGATTGGGCGACGCAACACAGGGAGATCGACCTGCTGCAACAGGCCATCGAAGCGTTGGGCATCTTCCACAATCGGCCTGGCCAGTGGCAAGCAGGCGAAGCCCTGATCCGCCCCATAAGCGAAATGTTGGAGAGCGCAGCCACGCCCCAGGAGTGGTTGTTGCACGCCTGGCTATCGGCCTGGCATGGTCTTTTCCTACACTGGACAGGGCAAGGCAGCCTGGCCCGGGCGCATTTGAGCGATCTATTGGAAAGTCTGGAAAATCTCGCTCCGGCAGGCGTGGACCTGCGGCCTGTGCAGGCCTTTGCCTATCTGCACAGGGGTGGCGGGCTGATGACAGATCGCCGCTGGGGAGAAACGGAAATGGGTTTCCGTCAAGCACTCGCACTTTACGAGGCGTTGGGCGAAGTTTGGTGGAAGACCCGCTGCCTGATCGATCTAGGCCATATGCAGATTTTTGAGGGAGACATACGCAAGGCATATGCAAACACAGAAATGGCGCGCAATCTGGCCCACGTCAATGGGGATACTTTCGGCGAACTCCAGGCCCTGCGCCGCATGGGTCTGGCCATGGAACAGATTGGACGACCAGAGGAGGCCGAAGTTCTGGTTCGTCAAGCGTTCGCTTTGCTGCGCAACAACGATGAGAGGCAAGAGTTTGGAAATCACCTGGCTTTTGTCCTCTTGGCCGTGGGAAAATTCGACGAGGCCGCTGCCATTCTCCAAGAAGGCATCGACTGGATGAATTCCATAGGTTTTGACCATGTACAATTGCCTTTCGGCTACAACAACCTGGCCCGGGCCTGTCTCCACCTGGGTCGTTTTGACGAAGCCCGCACACTTGCCCAGGAATCGCTGCGCCGCTGGACGGACGCGCATGGATGGAGGCATCCCTACATCGTGCGCACAATGGCACGCGCCGTCTACGCGTTGGGCGACACGACCGCGGCCCTGCACCTGCTCCACCGATCAATCAAAGATCAGCAGGAAGTCAGAAACAAAAACCTCTTTGAGCTTAGCCGCGCCTTCACCGAATGCGTCTTGCCCGCTCTGAGCCTGAACGATCTGGACGAAGCGCGGCAGATGTTGGCGGAAGGATTACGACTGGTGCAGCGTGGCGAAGCCTTCACCTGCACATGCCTGGCACTGCCGGCTGCGGCCCTGCTTCTGGCGCGGGAAGAACGGCTGGCAGAAGCTGCCTGCATCAACGGCGCCATCCAGCGCTATCCCCGGCTGACCAACTCCCGCTGGTATGCGACCGCGGCACTGGACCGATTGGAGCAATTACTGGCTCCCCTGCCACAGGCTGCGCGGAAAGCGGCTGAGGAACGGGGCCGGGCGCGGGAACTGCCCGAACTCACCGCCGAACTGCTAGCGCTACTGACATAAGTCGGACTGACAGTCCGATCTACGGGCCGTACTCCGCCGCCAGCCACGCCTGCCAGCCCGCCTCAAGCGCCTCCGCCGACACCCCATAGACCGCGGGAATCAGCGTCTCCCACGAATCATAGCGAGCCAGTCCGGCTAGTAGAGCGGGCAGTGTCTCCACTCCATAACGCTCCGCCGCATAGTCAATCAGCAGAGCCAGGGCGACAGACCGGTCAGCGCTGCTGCTCTGACCGGATGGCTGGTCTTGCTCACTTTCGTTGGACCAGACGGCTTCCGGCAGACCCAGCCCGGCCAGTGTGTCAGGTGCTTTGGAAAGGGGCAGACCGGAGCGATCCGCGGGTCCACAGGCCAGAGGCACGGAATAATCCAGTGGTGACAGATGCCAGACAGAGAAGGTTTGGCAGATGCTGGTCAAGGAATCGCCAGGGACGGCTGTGCCCGCCGCGCCATAACGCCAACGGACAATCTCCTCCCGGCTCTCGGCCAGGGGACCACCCGCCTGCCAGAGCAGCCACAGACGCAGCCCACCCAACATCGGCTGCCAGCCTGCGGGCACGTCGTGGACAATGCCCGCTTCGTAGACTGCCTGATCCATTAGCGCAATCACCCAACTCTGGCGCAGCAGATCGCTCTCTTTCCACCCGCCGGGCGCAGAGAGCAGAGCCGGGGAAGGCAGGGTGACTTGCCCCCTGGCGCTGTCCCATTTGATTCCATCCGTTCCCTGCACCAAAACGGACAACCGCCCATCCGGCGCGCCCGTTCCGTGGATAGGCGGCACACCCACCGCCGCGAACGTCTCCACATACAGCGCATCCAACTCCTCTGCCAGCGCCGCCACCACAGCCACATCCGCCCCCAGCGCGCGGATGCGCAAATGTTCGCTTGTCACTATCTGGCCTCTGTGCAGGGCCAGACGATCCGCACTCGCGGCCGCGTAATAGCTGACCGCGGCTGAATGGGCAGCAGAGACCCGGCCTGTATTCCAAAGGGCATAGCCAGCCAGGGCCAGAAGCAGACAGAGCAGGCCGCCGATTTCTACAAACGCGCGATGGGATCGGGCCGGGCGGGTGGATGCAAGCGGGGGGAGCGTTACTTCCCCATCCCAGCCATCTTCATCCAGCAACACTTGCCATTCCACTGCGATACGGGTTGTCATATCCCCTCCTCTGCTCTATCCGCTCCGGTATGAACGCTGACTCCGGCTCAGGCACGAGAGTCTCTGGAAAGCATCCGCGCCGGAGTCAGGGTTCGTATCCCCAGCATAGCCACGCCGCGTGTACAAAGCGCGGCCAACCCGCGCCGCCAGCGATCCCAAAACGTGGAATTTTGCGATCCCACTTGAGAATCTACGATTTTTCCCGTATACTTCTGGTAAGCCCATTGCAGCCACGAATTGCACGAATGACCTGAAAAATTCGTGCAATTCTGTACTGGTCAATCTGAAGGTGGAATCGATAGCTGTCCGACTGCAAGTCGGACCTACGGCTGATACGCTACTATCGTAGGTCACGCTACAAGCGTGACGCTCACTGGACGTTCCATTATCTTCTTGACCACTACAAAAATTCGTGCAATTCGTGGCAAAAGTCTGAACGGAGTCTCTCCTATGCCGAAACTTGAAATGCGCGTACTGGGCACACCCCAGGTCCACCTGAACAGCGCGGCTGTCAGCTTCCGTCTGCGCAAATCCCTGGCCCTGCTCATCTATTTGGCCGTCACCCGCCAACCCCACAGCCGGGACAAACTGGCGACTCTCCTCTGGCCGGGCTACGATCAGTCCACCACTCGCGCCTATCTGCGCAAAGCCCTCTCTCTGCTCCAACAGGACCTGCCCGGCGACTGGCTGGAGATCGACCGCCATCAAGTGGCCCTGCGCGCTGGCAGCAATTTCTGGCTGGACGCGGCTGAATATGGGCGGCTTGTCAATGGTGCGGGCCACGGCAACCTGGACGCACTGGAGCACGCAGCCGCGCTCTATGCCGCTGATTTTCTGGATGGCTTCAGCCTGCCCGACGCCGAAGGCTTTGAGGAGTGGCGGCTGCACGAAGCGGAAACCCTGCGCGGCCAATTGATCCAGCTATTGAAGGAAGTGTCCGACAGGCTGACCGGCCAGGGCGAAGTCTCCCGTGCCCTCGTCTATGCCCGTCGCCGGGTGGCGTTGGACGCCTACGACGAGGCGGCTCACGTGGCGGTCATGCGTCTTTGCGAGGCCAGTGGGCAGATCGGACAGGCCATCCGTCAATACGAAAACTGCTTGCGCCTGCTGCGGGAGGAGGTGGGTGTGCAGCCTGCCCCGGAGACGACGGCTGTCTACCGGGAGATTGTGGAGAATGGGCGGCGTAACGGCGTGCAGAATGTGCCCCTACCTGCATCCATCCCAGGCGATGTCCCACCCGGCCCCCCTTCAAACCTGCCCTACCTGCCCACCAGCTTTGTGGGCCGAGAGGAGGAACTGGCCCAGATTGCCCAGCGACTGGCCGATCCCGCCTGCCGCCTGCTCACACTCATTGGGCCGGGGGGAATGGGCAAGAGCCGTCTGGCTATCGAAGCCGCGGCCCTGGCCCTGGCCGACAACCCGGAGACCTTCCCCGACGGCGTCTGGTTTGTGCCGCTGGCCGCCATCGAGAATCGGGATGGACTGATCGGCCAACTGGCCGACACCTTCCAACTGCCCTTTGCACGCATGGGCGATCCCTTCCCCGAACTGCTCAAGCGGCTGGGCCCGAAGCGCTTGCTGATTGTGCTGGACAACTGCGAGCAGTTGGTGGAGTACGCCCCACTCTTCTCCCAACTGCTGGCGGCGGCGGGTGGCGTGAAGTTGCTCATCACCAGCCGGGAACGGCTGAACCTGCCCGAAGAGTGGCTGATCCACCTGCACGGGCTGGCTGTCCCGCCAGACCCGGAGAGCGTACCGGCAGGCCAGGGCATAGAAGCCGCCGACGCGCCCGCGCTGACCCTCTTCAGCCAACGCCTGCGCCAGTTGCAGCCGGGCTTCGCCCCCAGCGGAGAGGAGGCGCGCCACGCCGGGCAGATTTGCCGGATGGTGGGGGGGATGCCTCTGGCTCTGGAACTGGCCGCGGCCTGGGGGGATGTGCTCTCCTGCCGGGAGATTGCCGGGCAGTTGGCCCAGAGTCTGGGCATTCTCCGTTCGGACAGCCCCTCTCTGCCCGAACGCCACCGCAGTATGCAGGCTGTGCTGGTCTCGACCTGGCAGCGGTTGAGCGGCGAGGAGCAGCGGGTGATGGCCGGGCTGTCGGTCTTCCGGGGTGGCTTCAGCCGGGACGCGGCCGCGGCAGTGACCGGCGCTTCCCTCTCACTGCTGCAGGGGCTGATCCACCGCTCGCTGGTGCGGCGCACGGGCGACGGACGCTACGAAATGCAGGAGTTGATCCGCCAATACGCGGCGGTAAAGCTGGCCCGCAAGACTGCGCTTCTCGCCCAGACCCAGGCCAGCCACGCCCGCTACTTCGCCGCCTTCATTCAGACCAGAGAGAAAGACCTGGCGACCGCGCCCAGTCCGGCCCTGCTGGACGAAGTGGCGGCAGATGTGGAAAACGTGCGGGCCGCCTGGCGCTATGCGTTGGAGCGGGATGAGGTGGAGTTGCTGCTTCAGATGGTTGTGGGCTTTGCCAAGTTTCGCCACAATCGGGCCGAATGGTCTGGCGTCGTGGACACGGCCTATCTTTTGGCCGCATCTCATTGTGAGGAGACGTGGGGCAAAGTATTGGCAACACGCACCGGGGAGGACGCGGCGAAGGCCCAGTTGGTTTGGGGCGTGATTCTACGGGAGAGCGGAACTGCCCAGCGACGGGCAGGCCGCACCGCTCATTACGTGCAACTGATCAAACGGGCGATACAGCAATTGCACCCGGTCGGCGAACGCTGGCCGGCTCATTTGGCCGCGGCCTATCTGGAGCGCTCTCTGTGTACAAGCCTGGCAGGGGAAACAGTAGATCCGTTTGAAATGATAGACATTGCCACCCACTGGGCAGAGAAGGCCGAAAGCCCAGACGAGCTCTGTAGGGTTCTCAATGAGAAGGGAGGCAAACTCCTTATTGCTGGGCGGCTGGCTGAAGGGATTGCCTATTGCCAGAGAGCGGCCTCTCTGGCAGTCGAGGCCAATGTAATTGATATTGAGGCGTCGGCGTTGTCCCGTCTGGGAATGGCAGCCCATCACCTGGGGGATTACGCCCAGGCTTACACGGCCCTGCAGGGCGCCAACGAACTAAAATTTCGCTTCAATAACGCATTCCTTGAATGGTCAATCAGCGTTGCGCGCATCAATCTGTTCCGGGATATGGGCAAATTGCAGGAAGCGGCCTTGGGTGTGGCGGGGCTGGAACGCTATGTCCGCCAGCCGAATGTGAGTGTCTCCAATTACTGGCTGATAGAGCTTCCGATTCTACAGGCGATGGTTTTATGGGATGAGGGCGAATTGGAGCAGGCAAAAAGCTTGTTGGAAAAAGGGCTGGAAAGTCTTGTTGCGTTAGCGCATCAGGACGGCGGCGAGGCAGACGTACGCCTGCTTCTGGCTCGGGTTGCAAGCAAGAGAGGCGACTTGCGCCGAGGGATTGACGAAGCCCGGCGCAGTCTGGCCGAATATACAGAACTACAATACACCCCCCGGCGGGCCGAAGCGCTGGCCGTACTCAGCCAGTTGCAGATTCTGGCGGGCAGCGATACACCCGCAGCCATTTACCAGCACATCGCCCTGGCCCTGCGTCTCTCCCAAAGCGCGGGGACCCTGCCTGTGACGCTGGAAGCCCTCTATGCCCTGGCCCTGCTCCACGCGGAGGACGAACCCGACGGGCAGGCCCAGGCCATCCCCCTCCTGGCCTTTATCGACAGACATCACGCGGCCCGCTGGGAGACCCGGCAACAGGCCAACGAACTCTCCATGCGTCTGCGCGCGGGGGTGCCCCTGGCCCGCTTTGCGGCCCTGCGCGAGCAGGGCTTTGGGCTGGTGTTGGATGAGGTGGTGGCGGCAGCGGAGATTGGGGAGCAGGTTGAAGAGCGAGTAGGGGTGGAGGTATGACGCATACGTATTGCATGTTTTGTATTTCGTAAACAACGATAGCGGTTCTTCAAAATTTATTCAGTCTACTCCGTAGAAAAGTGAAGCGTGAAACGTGAGAGTACCGGCCTTTCTCACGTTTCACGCTTCACTTTTCGCTTGCTTCTCTCTGCGCCTCCGCGTCTCTGCGCGAGATTTCGTATGATTCACTTCCCCATCGCCTGCCACTCCATCTGCGGATCCAGCGGGTAGATGGGACGGCGCACCCGGCGATAGGGCAGGCGAGTGAGTTCCAGATCCGAAACGCCGGGGCTGAGCGCGAGAAGGGCCAGGGCAGCCGTTCGGGCCAACTCTGGGAAAAGATAGCCGAGTTTTACCACAACGATTTTGTGGGCCCGGGGATCGATTCCGACAGCGGCAAAGTCGGCCAGTTCCGTAAAGGCTTTGCGCCGTTCGGTCAGGATCAGCCGCACGCCGCCGACCCGCACAACTGCCTGACTGCCTGTCTCCGGGTCGCCCATCACCAGCCGCTCTACGTGGCCAGCCACGGGTAGGGGCGGACCGTGGCGTCTGTCCAGCTTGCCGCCGACAGTCAGAGAAACTTCGCTGCCCTCCCCCGCGGCCATACAGACGGCCACCGCCTCCCGGTCCGGGATGGCCGCCAGCACAGCGTCCGGCACGTCCAACGCCAGTAGCCGCTCCAAAAAGAGCGGCACGTCGCCCACCGCGCCCGCGGTCGGGTTGTCCCCCGCGTCGCTGATAAAGACCGGCGCGACACCCGCGGCCAGCGCCTGATGGATGCAGTCATCGATAGTTCCGAAGGGTACAGCATAAGAAAAATCGGTGCGCGCATCCCACAGGGCCTGGGCCAGCTCCGCCGCGGCCCGCTCCTGCGCGGCCCGATCAAAACCGGTCACAGTCACCGCCGCGCTGGTGCGGGGTTCGTCTGACCAGGCAAAACCCATAAAGAGCGAGGCGTCGAGGATGCCCGCCCGCCGATCCACCCCAGGCAGGCGGGCGTAGAGAGCGGCGGCGGGTTCGGCTGCGGTGCTGCTGCGCTCGCCGGGCAGGAGCACCGGGACAGTCACCTGAGCCACCGTAGGCCGTTCCCTCCGCTCCAGGCAGCCGATGAGCAGCGCCAGGGCGCGCTGGCGGGTCTCGATCACATCCGCGTGGGGCGCAGTGCGGTAGGCGGTGAGCATATCTACGGCCTGGGCGAAGGCGGGCGAGATGTTGCCGTGCAGGTCCATACTGGCGGAGATGAGACAGGCGTTGCCCACGACGCGGCGGGCAGCCAGCGCCCAGTCCAATTCGGCGTCCTCCATCCCCTCCACAAAGAGCGCGCCGTGCAGGTCCAGATAGAGTCCGTCTACAGGCCCGGCCGCGGCCAGCGCCTTCACGAAACCCCGTTTGAACGCCTCATACGCGGCCCGTTCCAGTGGTCCGCCGGGGCCGGAGCGGGCGTGGAGGGTGGGGACGAACTCCACCGGCGCATCTACGCTACGGGCCAGATCGTCCAGAAAGGGATAGCGCCCGCAACTGAGCAGATCGCCTCCGGTACGCACGACGAAATCATTTGCGCCCACGGGGATAGGCGAAAAGTTGCTGCCTTCATAAGAAATACCGCCGATGGCGATCCGCATAACCTGACCTCACGTTTCACGTTTCATTTTCCCAACCGACCAACAACGGCTGACGAACAATCGTCACTACCTACGCAATACGAAATACGCAATACTCTACCCCGGCGCATCCCCCCAATCGGGCACGGCCAGCACTTCTCCGCCAGCCAGGGCGGATTTGTGGGCCATCACCCCGGCAGCCATATAGCGCACGGCTTCCCAGACGTTGATGGCAGACTGGCGACCCTGGGCCACGGCCTCGACAAATTCATGCACCAGATAGGCGTGGGAGCCGCCGTGCCCGCCGTAGAAGTCCGACGTTTTGCTCACCGAGCGGAAAGCCTCCTCCACCTCCGGCGGCAGGGGGTCGCGCATCTCCGCTACGGAGAGGGGGGTGCGCTGCTCTTTGTTGCACCAGTGGTCGTTCTCAAAGCTGCCCTGGGTGCCGTAAACTCGGAAAATCTCCCGCCCCGGCAGCCCGATCTCCCGGTGTTCGCAGATGCGCATCGTCGCGCCGTTGCTCATCTGAAAGAGCGCGGTTTCGTTGCTGAAGGCATCGCCGTGCTCCGCGTAGTAGGGGTCGCCCGTACGGTTGGCGTAGCCCCAGGCGCACACTTTCACCGCGTGGGCGCGCATCACACTCATCGGCCCACTGGTGGAGTGGGTGGGGTAGTGCATCGGCCCGGAGACGACGCCCCGGCGCTTGTATGCTTCGCGCAGGGCAATCCACTCCCGGCCGGCCTGGCTGGCCTGGCGTCTCTCCTGCACGTGGCGCAGGTTGCTGCGCGGTTCGTCCACGTCGTGGAAGTATTCCCCCTCGGCGTAGACAAAATCGCCGAAGTCGCCGGCCGCGGCCCGCCTGCGGCAGTGCATTGTCTGGGGCCGGTAGATGGTCGTCTCGCCCAGCATATACAACTGCCCGGTGCGCGTACACGTCTCCACCAGCCGGTCGCACCAGTCGAGAATTTCGTCGCCGTCGGGCAGACTGATGACCGGCACCGCGCTGTAGACGTGCTTGCCCGCCTCCATCGCCTGGATGCACTGGGGCGCGTGCAGCCAGGGCTGGGTGATGATGACCAGCGCGTCCAGATCGCTGCGGCAGATCTCGTCCAGGGAGGTGTAGGCATCGCGAGGGTGGAACTTACGCTGCCAGTCGGGGCGGACGGCGAAGCGGGCCACCCGTTCCGGTTCCCGGTCACACAGTGCGATGCGCTCCACCAGCGGGTGGCTCATAAAGAGATCGGCAAAGCTGCTTCCAAACGCGCCCAGACCGACGAGGCCGAGGGAGATGGGCATGGCGAGACTCCTATTGGATATTGGGTATTGGATATTTGGCAGTGACGCGGCGTCGGCGTCACTGCCAAATATCCAATACCCAATATCTCTCACCCCACAACAACCAATTCCAAATCCAGCAGCCGGGCCAATTTTTTGATCTTCCCCAGTTGGTGGCCCACCCCCAGCGCGCAGTGATGGGTGGCGCCGGCTTCGGCCCAGCGGTTCATAAATGTGGCCGGGTCCAGGCCAAAGCGGATGCGGGAGTTGGTGTTGCCGATCTGCAACGTCGG
Organism: Chloroflexota bacterium; assembly: GCA_016199425.1. Lineage (GTDB taxonomy): Bacteria > Chloroflexota > Anaerolineae > Caldilineales > Caldilineaceae > JACQGT01. The sequence continues at coordinate 586 of JACQGT010000576.1, read as the reverse complement.
CCCCGGTTCGGAGACGCCTTCGGCGGCCAGCATCTTCAGCCGCCCCTCCGCGGTCTGGGTCATGCCCAGAATCGTCACCGGCCCGGTCTTGACTTTGAACTCCACCGACAGGCCGTAGCCCCGCTTGCCGTGAAAGAGGCCCAGCCCCCGTAGCAGGGGTTTGCCCTCGGCGATGGCGATGTGGCCTGGCCCGTCGTGGCCCATCAGCACAAAATCGTCCACAAAATCCATCGCGTAGAATTCGGTGTAGGAGCCGCCCGCCTGCAAACGGTCCATGGCCAGCATCGCCACGCAGGTCTTCAGATCGCCCTCGCCGGAAGCGGGCACGCCGCGAGCCGTGAGCAGAGAATTGCCCACAATCAGCCCCGCGCCCACCTCCTCGTTGCGGTTGCCGTCCAGCCCCCGGTAGTAGTAGGTCAGCCCGTTCAGCACAAAATCCGCCACCAGCCGGTCCAGCCCACAGGCAACCCGGGCCGACCACTGCAACCCCTCGGCTGTCACCGACTGGGAGATGCTGTCCCGGCCCGGCTGCACCACCTGAAAGGTGCGTTCAATTTCGACGATTTTGGCGGCGATTTCGGCGTCG
>JACQGT010000577.1 GCA_016199425.1 Chloroflexota bacterium | reverse complement strand
TCATCGCCCGCTGGCGCATGCCGCCGCTCAACTGGTGGGGATAACGATCCACAATGCGTTCGGGGTCAGGCATACCGACCTGGTGTAGGGTATTGATGGCGATATCACGGGCTTGCGCATTCGTTACTTCCTGGTGCAGCAGAATGGCTTCCATAATCTGGTTGCCAATCGTATGCACCGGGCTGAGGGAGGTCATAGGCTCCTGGAAAACCATCGAGATTTCCGCGCCGCGGATGGAGCGGGCCTTGTCCCCCATGGGATCGATGGCCGCCATGTCCACGACTTCTTTGGTGCTGCTGCTTCCCTCGCTGTGGGTGAGGTGAAAGAGAACCTGCCCTTCCACAATGCGGCCGGGCGTGGGCACAATGGACATGACCGAGCGGGCCATCACCGATTTACCGCAGCCACTCTCGCCCACTACGCCGACAGTCTGGCCGCGATGGACAGTAAAATCCACGTTCTCGACCGCGCGTACAATGCCCTGCTGGAGAAAGAAATGGGTCTTCAATCCCTTCACTTCGAGCAGAACATCCGCGTTATTCCCAGCCTTCGTGCGACTTTGGGGGTCGCCAACCGGCACTGTTGCCATGGGGTCTCCTAAAAGAATAAAAGCAGGTTCAGTGACATCTCGTATTGCGTATTTCGTATTTCGTAGGTAGTGACGATTTCGTCTTTTTCAGCGATTAGCCGTAGTGACGTAAGGGCATTCTTCAACAATAACCAGAAAACATCGAACAACGATGTGTCGTGCCCAACCTACGCAATACGCAATACGAAATCTCACTTCGCATACGGGTCCGCCGCATCCCGGATACCGTCGCCCAGAAAGTTGAAGGCCAGCACTGTGACAATCACCGCCAGAGCCGGGGTGAGCACCCAGGGCGCCAGGGCTACGGAGCGCAGATTCTGGGCTTCTTGCAGCAGCACGCCCCAACTGATGGCGGGGGCGCGCAGACCCAAACCGATGAAGCTCAAGCCGGTTTCCGAAAGAATAATGCCCGGGATGGAGAGGGTGAGAGAAGCGATGATGTGGCTGAGAAAAGAGGGCATCATATGGCGGATGATAATGCGCATTTCACTCGAACCGGCGAAACGGGCCGCCATCACAAAATCCTCTTCGCGCAGGCTGAGAAAGCGTCCGCGCACGACGCGCGCCAGACCGGTCCACCCGACAAAGGCCAGCAGAATAGTGATGCCGAAGTAGAGTTGAATCACCGGCAAGTCAGCGGGCAGGGCCGCGGCCAGGGCCATAATCAGCGGGATCTCGGGGATGGCACGGATAAATTCGATGAGACGCTGGATGGCGTTGTCGATAGCGCCGCCGTAGTAGCCGGAAATGCCGCCCAGCACAATCCCCACCACCAGACTGATGACCACACTGACCAGACCAATTGTGAGGGAGACGCGTGCGCCGTAAGATACCCGGGAGAAGAGATCCTGTCCAAGCCGGTCGGCGCCCAGGAGAAAGATGCCCTGTTCTTCTCGGGGAGCATCCAGCAGGCCGAAGAGGTGGATATTCGTCTTCCAGAAGCCCCACATTTCGTATTCAGGGCCTTGAATAAAGAAGCTGATGGGATACATCACCTCTTCGTCTTCAGTATAGATGCTGCGCAAAGTCTCCGGGTCGCGCTCACGCACGGCCTTGTAGATAAAGGGACGACTCAATCTCCCCTCAGAATCGACAATCCGGATTTTAGAAGGCGGCGCAAACTTGTACTGGATGAAGGTGTTGTCCGGGATATAGGGGGCCACAAATTCGGCAAAGATGGCGATCAGATAGAAGATCAGAACCACTACCGAGCTGACAACGGCCATCCGATGTTTGACGAAGCGCCACCACATTAGCTGTCGGTAAGAGGCAACGTAGACCTTTTCATCGCCTTTCACTTCTTCGACGAATTCCTGTTGAGAGAAAGGCGCTTCCTCGTCAGCCCGACGAATCCAGGATTTTTCTACTCTCTGCATATACGGTTCTCCGTAGATAGGGCAATAAGTGGGTATTGGATATTGGGTATTAGATATTGGGCAGTGGAGTAGTCTCGGTACCTATACCTAATATCCAATATCAAATATCTGTCTTAGCCTTCCAGCCGGATGCGCGGGTCCACAATCGCCAGCAGGATGTCTGAAATCAACGTACCGATAACGGTCAAGGTACTCAACAAAAAGAGAAAACTGCCGGCCAGATACATATCTTGGGAAGTAAGCGCGCGCAGCATCATCGGGCCGGTAGTTTGCAGGCTGAGCACAATGGCGATCAGAGTTGCCCCGGAAACCAGACTGGCCAGTGACCAGCCGACGGTGCTGAAGAACGGGTTGAGGGCCACCCGCACGGGATATTTCCAGATCAGTCTGTTTTCTTTGACCCCTTTGGCCCGGGCTGTCTCCACGTAGGGTTTGTTCAATTCGTCCAGCAGGTTGGCCCGGGTGATGCGGATGTTGCCCGCCGTGCTGCTAACGGCCAGAATGAGCATTGGCACCCAGAGATGCTTGAGCATATCCACCACTTTGTCCCAATTCCAGGGCGCTAATATATATTCGTCCGAAAAGAGACCGCCTACATTCAGGCCAAAGCGGGATTGGGCGACAAAGAGAACGATCAGCGCCAGCAGAAAGCCGGGCGTGCCCAACCCAATGAAACTAAAGGTGGTCATCGTATAGTCCAACCAGGAGTATTGATGGGTGGCTGAATAGACCCCAATGGGAATGGCTATAAACCAACTCACAAACAGGGCAGAGAGCGCCAAAACCACCGTCAGCCCCAATCGCTCCCAGATCAGATCTTTGACCGGCTTTTGCCACTCCATAGATTGACCCCAGTCGCCGCGTAGAAAAATTCCGCTCACCCATTTGCCATACTGCACATAGACGGGCTGGCCCAACCCGTAGCGCGCGCGCAAGGAGGCCAATTCGGATTCATCCACCTGGTCTCCCTGCTGGCGCAACCCGGCCACATAGGAGGTCAGAAAGTCGCCGGGCGGCAATTGAATGATGGCAAAGGAAATAATGGAGATTGCGATCAGTGTCGGAATCATAAACAGCACCCGACGAAAAATATAGACAAGCATCAATAGCCTCCGAGAAATATACTCAGTAGATCACGAAAGGTATCGAAAACGAGGAGGGAGCATCCTCAGATGCGGCTCT
>JACQGT010000561.1 GCA_016199425.1 Chloroflexota bacterium | reverse complement strand
ATCCAACAGCGCAGCCAGCATTTTGACTGTGCCCGGCGTGCAGATGGAGGTGTAGCCGCTTTCGTTGACGTGTCCCTTCAGGAAGAAACCCCAGCCGTCCGGGTTGGGACGGATTACCTGATCCACCCACATATCTTCGCTCACCTTCGCCCCGGCTAGTGCGGGTGCGTCTAGTCCAATAGAGCCGGACGTACCGGCCAGGTGCAGGTTGAGCAGGGCATAGCCGCCCAGCCCACAGTCCTGGGGATCGACAATCCCCTGGGCCAGGGCGCAGGCCACCGCGGCGTCGATGGCGTTGCCGCCGTTGCGTAGAATTGTGGCCCCCGCGTCAACCGCGTCGGGCTGGGGGGCGCAAATGGCTGCGGGCATTGGGGGTTCTCCTGGGATTGGTTGATTGATTAGTTCCCCCATGTGCGGTTGCAAGCCACGGCGGATGAAAAAGCGCAGCCGCCGCAAGCTAACAGCTTGCGTTACGTATTTTTCAGGGCAGGCGACATGCCTGGGGGCACTGATAGCGATGAAAATCAGAACGCAGCGCCCAGAGGGCACCCGGCAGACTTTCGCAGATTTTATCCGTATGAATTTTAGTGTGGCTTACGTGGCTCGTCGCCCCGGCGCAGACGACGTTCCAGCCAGGCCCGTAGGAGAACAGGGCGCAACTGTCGCCAATTACTTTCCAACTCGCCGTCACTCTCGCCCCCCTGGATGGCGCGGGGCGCAAAGCGAAACTGCACGTAAATGTCGGTGATGCGCTGGATGAAAGGTGCGCCTACCGGCAACTCCTGGGTCAGAATGGCCGAACGTTCGTAGGGGGTCAGGCCGGTTTGGGTAGCCAGACGCAGCCGCTGCGCCCAGCCGATCAGCCGTTCGTAGACAAGCACGGGCGGCTCAAGCACAAATCCATCCGGCCCCTGCCAGACTCGGCGGCGCATCAACCACCAGCCCCCAACCAGAGCCGCCAGCGTAAGCAGAACAGTGACAACAATCCATTGGGTAGACGGGCGGAAGGTCGTATCGAATATACCCCCGTCCAAAAATTCCGGCGGCAGGTCCTGGATTCCCCCAAAGTCCTGATCAATCAAGGGATCGTTGAAGTCATCAAATTCGTCGGGCGCGCCGGGAATGCTGCTCGGCTCTGGCAGGTCCGCGCCAGAAGGACGTTCCAGAACGCTTTCGCCCGCGGTCGGCTCGAACTCGATCCAGCCGTAAGCGGGAAAATAGACCTCCACCCACGTATGGGCATCCCGCTCGGTGATGACAAAAATACCGGTCTCCTCGTCGTACAGCCCTTCGGCATAGCCGCTGACTGTGCGGGCAGGAATCCCCAGGCTGCGCAACATCGTAGCCATAGCCGAGGCGTAATAGTCGCAATAGCCTCGCTGAATCTCGAAGAGGAAGTATTCCAGCGGGTCCTGATCCTCTCCCGGCGCTTCGATTGCTTCGTCGTATGCGTAGCCGCGCAAGAAGCGCTCCACCCGTTTCACCCTATCGTAGACGGAGTCATCCGCGCTGCCGGCCACTTCCCCGGCCAGGTTGACGATGCGGGGTGAAAAATCATCGGGAAGTTGCAGATAGGGGGTGCTGATGGCGAGAGGATAGTCGACCGTTGCCTCGCGCAGGGCGCGCTCGGTAATATCAGTCAGATTGCTGACGACTGTGTAGCTGTCGCCCACCTCCAAAACCGTGCGCGCAAGGATATACGTCAACTCGTTTGAGACCTCTGCGCTGGCCTCTGTCTCGCCCTCTGCGCCCAAGACAGGCATAAAGGAGCCGAGAATCGGCAGGGAACTCTGCTGCACATCCGGCGCGGCCAGCACAACGCCCCCGGTGGAAGCAAGCAGCGTGACGGTTTGGGTCAGGGGTTTGCGCTGGCTCCACTCTATAACCGGAATCGTCCCGTCCGCTTCAAATTCCACTTCGATCTCTGCATTATTCGTCCACTGGCGACCGTTAAATTCATCAAAAGTGACCGCGCGCCAGTAGCGCCCCTTGGCGGTCTGCACCTGAAAGACGGCCCGATCTGTCACATTGCGTGCGCCGCCCAGGGAGAGGGTGCGGCCAAAGCCGGTAGCCACAAGACGCTCCTGACGATTCAACCCCTCGTAGAGCCGGTTGAACTCCTGGGTGGTCTCCTCCCAGCGCTGGTTGATAGGTGCCAGCACGCGATGAAACCAGGCGTTGCGTCCCAGGCTGGGTGCGACAAAGGCAAAGGTAATAATTGTGATGGTGTAAAGCAGACCGGTTCGCATAAAATCAAAGCCGATGTCCTGGCTGAAGGTGATGCGGAAGGTGCGCCAACGCTGGCGATTGGTGATCAGATTGGCCCAGGCCAGCAGGAGCAGAGCCACAATACAAAAGGTCACCAGAAAGCCGGTCACTGGATTGGGCGCGTAATAGGTGTTGACCAGCAGCGCGACCGCCGCCATCACCACCCCGCGCCAGACGTAGCCGTGACGAAAGACGGTCCACGCGCCCAGATAGGCAAGCCACCAGACCAGAAAGCTGATCTCCAACACAAAAATAT
>JACQGT010000560.1 GCA_016199425.1 Chloroflexota bacterium | reverse complement strand
TGTCACCTGCCACTTGCCACTTGCCACTTGTCACCTGCCGCTTGCAACCTGCAACTTTGCCCCCTTTTCCCCCATTTTGCACCCGCTGACAGGTGTGCTATAGTAGAACCATAACCCTGCGGTGTGCGTGATCGACCAGCATACGGGGCGAGCCAACACCAGAAGTACGGGAGCATTGCGAAGCAACGTGGATGTGATAGCCCGGCCTCGGCCAGGGCAAGACGGAAGCGTTCAGCAAGCACCCACCTGCATAAGCAGGTTCGCACCCACTGGTACACACGGCACTGCGGGGTTCCCAAAATGCCGTCCAGGAGCTTGTCTTCTGGACGGCATTTTGATTGGTGGGCGGTCAGAGTAAAATCTTCATGACGAAAAAATTACTTTCCTTGACGGGACGACGCTTGTATGATAGAGTAACCGGTCGGAGTCGTCGAGAAATCGTTGATTCCGGGAATAGACCGGAACAAATCAGGGCTATTCGTCTTTTTCTGGTCTATTCCCGGAATCGGGTCGAGGTTACAGAGAAGAAAGGAAGTCTGACCGTGGCCATTATTCGCACACGAGTTGCTGATGACACGTGGGTTTTTACCAGTGGGCTGTACGCCGAGGTCAACGCCGGTCTGGTGGTGACGCCAGAAGGGGGCATTCTCATCGACACCCTGCCCTTCCCGTCGGAGACGAACCAGATCATCGAATTTGCCAAGCGCGTCTGCCCGGCGGGTATCAAATACGTCATCAATACCATCAGCCACGCCGATCACGTCTACGGTTCCTGCCTTTTTCCCGAAGCGGAATTGATCGCCCACGAAAAGACCCGGGAGATGTTACAGCGCTACGGGCGCAAATCCCTGGAAGAAGCCCGGGAACACACGCCTGAACTCTTCAAAGTGGACATTCGCCTGCCCAAATTTGTCTTTAGCGAAGGTGTGCTGATCCGTCTGGGCGGCAAAACCATCCACATTCTCCATGCCCCCGGCCCCAGCCCGGATGTCTGTGTGGTCCACGTGCGGGAAGAGAAGGTGCTCTTTGCCAGCGATCTGATTATGCCCGTCCCCGTCATCGCCACTCCCTTTTCCAACATCGACCATTTCCGCCACTCCCTGCACATGCTCCACGACTTTAATCTGGAGTCGATTGTCCAGGGCCACGGGGATATTCTGCTGCGGGGCGAAGTGACCAGCAGCATCGACGAGAGCATCGAATATCTCAACCACATCCAGGAACTGGTGGAGAAATTGATGGATGATGGGGCGACCAAACACGACCTGCTCCAGCACGACGTGGAAGGCTTTGGCCGCAGCCGCATCCCTCTGGGCGGGCTGGTGCAGAACTTTCACCAGGCCAATCTCCTCTTCCTGTGGGAGAAAGCCCGCGCCCGGCGGCGCAAAGAGCGACAGGCGGCGTAGACCCTATGACCCGTACCCGCAAGGTGGATGCACTGATCGAGGAAATCCGCAGCCTCTCCCCAGGCGAGCGGCGACGGCTGGCGCGCCAGTTGCGGGTCAACGGCCTGTTGGAGAGCGAAGAAGCGCTGACCGACCAGCGGCCATTAGAGATCGCCCCGGCCATCACAGCGTCGGGAGTGCGCCAATTGTTGTCGCCTGCTGTCCCGGTGCAGCGGGACGAAGCGCCCGTCGTCCCCTACAAATCTGCAGTGAGCGGGCGGGTGGTGGTCGGTGCGCCCGGCGCAGCGGAGGATGCCGCGCCGTCGGTGATGCAGCCTCTGCCCGGCCAGGCCCCAGAGCAGCCCATCCGGGTGATCTTTGACGGCGGCAGCAAAGGCAATCCCGGCCAGGGCTATGGCAGCTATGCCCTGGAATGGCCCGGCTTTCCCCGCCAACTGGTGCAGCTCAAATTTGGCGACCGGGTGACCAACAACGAAGCCGAATACGATACTCTCATCGCCGCGCTGGAAGCCATCAGCAAACGGCTGCAAGAGAGCGGCGCGGATGCGCGCACGGCCAGGCTGGACATTTGGGGGGATTCCCTGCTGGTCATCTCCCAGATCAAAGGCGAGTGGAAGGTCAACAAAGCCGAGTTAGAGACACGGCGAGATCGAGCGCGCAGCCTGCTTTCCGCCTTCGGCCAGGCCCGGCTCAACCATCACAACCGGGAGAAGAGCGTCGAGGTGCTGGGGCATTGAGGCGCGTCGCTGGATACGTCTAACTTTTCAAACACCTTCTCAGACGCGCAGTCCCAATACCCAAACCCAATATCACCTATCTCTACTTCGTCGGTCGAATCTGGTAGTTCGGCGCTTCTTTGGTAATGACGATGCTGTGGGGGTGGCTCTCCTGATAACCCGCCGGGCTGATCCTGACAAAACGGGCTTTGTGCCAGAGTTCCTCGATGTTGGCCGCGCCCACATAGCCCATGCCGGAACGCAGTCCCCCCATCAGTTGGAAGGTGAAATCTTTGAGCAGTCCTTTGTAGGGGACCTGGCCCTCAATCCCCTCCGGCACAGTTTTGCCGCCGATGTCCGGGGATGCGCCGTTGTTCTGCTCGGTCTGGTAGCGGTCATTGGCTCGACCTTTCATCGCACCCAGGCTACCCATGCCCCGGTATTCCTTGAACGAGCGCCCCTCGCGGTTGACGATATCGCCCGGCGATTCGTGGAGACCGGCCAGCAGGCTGCCCAGCATCACCGCGGACGCGCCCGCGGCCATAGCTTTGGTGATGTCGCCGCTGTAGCGGATGCCCCCGTCGGCAATGACGGGCACGCCCAAATGTTGGCCCGCCTCTGCGCATTCGGCGATGGCGCTCAGTTGCGGCATTCCCGCGCCGGAGATGATGCGGGTGGTGCAGATGGACCCCGCGCCTACGCCCACCTTTACCACATCGGCGCCGGCCACCACCAGGGCTTGCACCCCCTCGGCGGTGACCACATTGCCGGCCAGAATGGGCAGGTTGGGGAATTCGGCCCGCACGGCGCGCAGGGTGTCGATGACCCCTTTGCTGTGGCCGTGCGCGGTGTCGATGGCGACCGCATCCGCGCCCGCGTTGACTAGCGCCCGGGCCCGTTCCAGCCCCTTCTCGCCCACGCCGATGGCCCCGGCCACCAACAGCCGCCCCCGTTCGTCCTTGGCCGAGTAGGGATAGTCCTGGCGTTTGAGGATGTCTTTGTAGGTGATCAGCCCCTTCAGATGGCCGCTCTCGTCCACCAACGGCAGCTTTTCGATGCGGTAGCGGTGCAGGGTCTCCTTTGCTTCTTCCAGGGTCGTGCCCAGTTTGGCGGTGATCAACCCCTCGGCCACCATATAATCGGAGATGGGGCGGCTGTAGTCCGTGGCAAAACGCACGTCCCGGTTGGTCAGGATACCCACCAGCCGGTTCTCCTCATCAATAATCGGCACGCCGCTGATGCGGTAGCGGCTCATCACATTTTCGGCCTCTTGCAGGCTGTTGTGGGCGCGCAGGGTAATCGGGTCCACAATCATCCCGCTCTCGCTGCGCTTCACTTTGTCCACCTCTTCGGCCTGTTGTGCGGGCGACAGGTTGCGGTGGATGATGCCCAGACCGCCCTGCCGGGCCAGGGCAATCGCCA
>JACQGT010000014.1 GCA_016199425.1 Chloroflexota bacterium | reverse complement strand
TGTCAGCACATCGGGGAGTAGCGCAGCTCGGCAGCGCGCTTCGTTCGGGACGAAGAGGTCGGAGGTTCAAATCCTCTCTCCCCGACCAACGAAAAAGAGGGACGGAAATGTGACTTTCTGTCCCTCTTTTTTTGCCCTTTTTCTTCGTGTCTTGGTGTCTTTGTGGTCAGGCGACTACGCCGACAAGTCCGGCAACAGGCCCAAATTGCGCAGCAGACCGGCCGTGTCCCAAATGTAGATGGAACGGGCAATTTTGCCGTCGGACAGGATGTGGTGGGCGGAACCGAGGATATGCACAGCTCGCCCGGTGGCTGGAATGTGCAGGATCGATCCCCGGTGGGTGCCTGTGGCTCGCCAGAATAGAGCCATCGCATCCGGCCCTTCGATAGCGGCTTCCACGTCAAAATGCAGATCGGGGAAGGCGGCCCAATAGTGGCTGAATATCTGGTGCAGACCCTCCACGCCTCGCAGCATCCCCGACTGGCCTACGTCGATCCCTTCACAGTCGGCGCTGTATAATTCGGCCACCTGGGAAAAATCGTGGCTATTCCAGGCATCGACCAGACGATTGACAATTGATTGCATAGCTGTACTCTCCCAAAAAGTGTTTCAACAAACTATGCCCCAGTTTCTATCCAGCCGCTGCTCACTTTCCAGGTCAAAAAGTGTTCACTTTGTAGGTCGGACTGTCGGACTGTCAGTCCGACTTACGGGATCGCACTGTTCACTTTGTAGGTCGGACTGTCAGTCCGACTGTCGGACTAACAGTCCGACCTACGCGCCGATCTCCTGCTGCCAGAGATATTCGGTCAGTCGTTCCGTGGCGCTCTTCAGATGACGGCGATAGGTGCTGAAGGGGAGGTCCAGAACTTCGGCGGCCATTTCTTGGGTAGTGGCCGGTTGAAAATAGGTGTGGTGCAACACTCGATAAAATTTCACATCTCTGGGCGCAGCGCGCAACAGCTCGGCTGCCGCGTGAATGGCCCCCTGCAAAGTGGCAACCCGCTGGCCGGGATCGGCCTGTAGACCGACCTTCTCCACCACCAGCCTCGAGCGCAGCAGAGGATTCTCGCGCAGGGCGATGGGCCGGTGCAGGCTTTTGAGCGCATCCCGCACGGCCTCTGCAAATCTGTCGGCGTCCAGAACAATCATCTGCTCCACAGGTGTTGGTGGAGTGATGGGGGCCGTGTTCAATTCCCGCTCTCCCATCAGCGCCAGCCAGGCCAGGGGTGGCACAGATCGCCAATCGTGGCCGTAGACCCCGTACATCTGCCCATCCACCGAAAAATCCAATTCCGTCAGACGGGCCAGATCGGCATAGGCGAACATCGGCGACCAAAAGTCCGGTTCTCGACAGGGCAGAAAGGTGTAGACCAGACCGGGTGTTGTCAGATAATGGCGCACCATATTGACGAAAATCTGACTTTGTATGGGCGCAACAGCCTGATAGGTATCCCGCACCATCCAGAAACGAAAATAAGTGGCGGTCTCGCCAACGCGCAGAGAAGTTCGCTTGTGGACAACATTCCAGGCTTTACGAATGGCCGGGTCGCGCTGGGCGTCGGTCTCGTCAATCTGGTCGAGAGGCAAAAAGAGGGTAAAGCCGCAGGGTTCGTGATCGCTGCCCCGAAAGAGCAGAAAGGCGTCGGGCTGGCGCTCCAGCCAGTAGTCCAGCAGTTTGACCGACTCGTCCCCCTCGAAAGCCTGTACCATTGCCCGCAGAATCGGCCCGTCATCGGCTTTCATTCTATCGGGCAGGGCGCTGCCGCTTCCTTGCCATTCGTAGAAGGGGCGCACCAGCGCGTTGTCCCGGTGCAAATAAATGTAGTCGTAAAGGATCGACTGTTGCTCCAGCGCACCCCCCTGTTGCAGACGCGTACCGTAATAGGTGCGCGCCCGGTTGTGGAGTTCTGTGTACCAGTCCGGGTTGCGCCAACGCAGATCGTTGATGAGCGCTTCCCGGGCCAGGTCGTGGGGAAAGATGCCCTGGGCACCCGCCTCGATAAAAGAGAGTTCACGCAGCCAGTCAAAAAGCTCGTGGGCGTCGGGCAGACCCAGCATAGCCGAAAGCACCGCTTCGGTCATCATATGTACCAGCGCGCAGGCTTCCAGCGCGGCCCGATGGGCCGGCCCCGGCACTTTCTGCACGAACTGTTCCAGGAGCATCTTCAGAATGTCCGGCACATCCGAAGGCTGAAAGTGAAAGTTGGGGCGCTGCTGATAGACATCCGCCACCAGCGAAAGTGCCAGGGGATGGCCGTGGGTAAAGTCGAGGACGGCGTGCTGTTCGGCTTCTGGAATTCTGCGCCGCTGCAGATAACCCAGGCTCTCCTCGTTGCTCAGATTGCGCAGGGAGAGGTGGTTGATCAGCGAGCGCCAACCGGGGTCAAGACGCCACTCGGCGGCCAGGGGGTTGCGCCCGGTGATGACGGTGAATACATTTTCCGGCAATTGGGGGAAGAAGATTTCCCGCAACCAGCCTTCCAACGGGGCTAACAATTCGAAGGTATCGATAAAGAGAACGACCCGGGACTCCTGGGTCAATCGGCTCTCCAACGCATCCGGGGAGACACCCCCCAGCCCGGCGGCCAGTGCTCTGGCAAAGGCGTCCGGGGAAGGTTCGATGTTGCGGCTGTCCAGATAGACAGCGGTGATGTTCAGTTCCGCCGCAATGGCGCGAAATTCGCGCACGAGGGTTGTCTTGCCCACGCCGCCCGGACCAAAGATGTAGAACAAAAAAAAGGGAGGCGTGTCACTGGTAAGGGCATACCGGAAGAGTTGTTTCTCTTCTTCCCGGCCCACAATATCGCTACGCCGGGCCAGACGCAAATGATCACCCAGTCGTGAGGACATACTTCACCCACACTTTCGGTCAAAATCTATGCAAAACGAAGGGTTCTGAGGGAAATTATACGACGGAATCAATGTCAAAGCAACCACCCGAAACGCGCTGTTCAATTCCGGGAATGGGTCAGAGCTACTCAATAGGCCGGGGATCGCCTGACCCATTCCCGGAATCAATCCTCCGATGCTGGATAGCTTGCGTCCTCCTTTGCCCTGCGTCATAATAGATGGCACAAATTATCTCCTCCCTCTCCTACAGAAATGGAACCGTCCATGCCCCATTACGATACACTGATTATTGGTTCTGGCTCTGCCGGTGGCATCCTGGCCGCCCGCCTGTCGGAAGACGAATCCCACCGGGTGCTGCTCCTGGAAGCGGGGCCAGATTACACCAGCGCCGAGAGCCTGCCCGACGATCTGCGCTACGGCTTTGGCACACCCTCCGGCATCTTCAGCGTCACCCACGACTGGGGCTACAACGCCACATCCACCCCCGCCGCGCCGCCCATCGCCATACCCCGGGGCCGGGTGATCGGCGGTAGCAGCACAGTCAACGCCACAATCTTCCTGCGCGGCATCCCGGAGGACTTCGCCCACTGGGTGGCCCTGGGCAATGACCGCTGGTCGTGGGAGGCGGTGCTGCCCTACTACCGCAAAATCGAAAGCGATCAGGACTTTCACGACGAATTCCACGGCAGCGATGGGCCGATTCCCGTGGGGCGCTACGGCCCGGAAGAGTGGCCGGAAGATCAGCGGGCCTGGTACGCGGCCTGTCTGGCTGCGGGCTATCCCGAATCGCCGGATATGAACCGGCCCGGCACGACCGGCGTCGGCCCCTACCCCCTCAATTCCCGCAGTCGCGTCCGCTACAGCACGGCACTGGCCTATTTGCTGCCCGCCCGCGGTCGACCAAATCTCACCATCCGGGGCAATGCGTTGGTGCAGCGCATCTGTTTCGACGGCGTGCGGGCCACGGGTGTGGAAGCTGTGATCGACGGTGGGTTGGAACAAATTTCCGCTGGCCGGGTGATCCTCTGCGCGGGGGCCATCGCCTCGCCCCAATTGCTGATGCTCTCCGGCGTCGGTCCGGCGGATCATCTGCACAGCCTGGACATACCCGTGCTGCTCGATCGGCCCGGCGTGGGTGAGACGCTGCGCGATCACCCGACCGCCGGCCTGCTCTGGCGAGTGCGGTCCGATTTCCCGGCCAACAACAGCGCTCACTTCCACCAGGTGGGGCTGCGCTACACAGCGTCCGGTTCGGAGTTTTTCAATGATATGATTGTCTATTTTGGCGTGCGCCCCGCGGAACAGACACTCTTTGTGCGCCCGACGATCAATCTTACCCTGAGCGCGGGACGGCTGCGGCTGACTTCCACAGATGTGAGTGTCCAGCCATCTCTAAACTACGACTACTACTCCCATCCCTTCGACCGCCAGCGCCAACGGGAGGCCATTCGTCTCTGTATCGCACTGCTGGATTACCCGGATTTTGAGAAGATTGTACGGGCACCTCTGCAACATCCCGGCGACGCGCTGGAAGACGACGACGCCCTGGACCGCTGGATTCTGCGCCACGCGGACACGGGCCACCATTCGTCCAGCACGTGCAAAATGGGAAGAGAGAGCGACCCGCTGGCTGTGGTGGATCAGAGCGGGAAAGTATACGGCACGGAAGGGCTGTGGGTGGTGGATGCGTCCATTCTGCCCGAAACCGTGCGCGCCAACATCAACGCTACAGTGCTGATGCTGGCGGAGAAGATTGCAGACTGGTTGACATGAAAATAAGGACACGGATTGACACGGATGGCACGGATTCACACGGATAAAATCAATGAATATCCAAGACATTGTAGATCGTACTCCCGTCCCG
>JACQGT010000047.1 GCA_016199425.1 Chloroflexota bacterium | reverse complement strand
GCCGACGGATACGCCGGCCCCTGCCGCGCCACCCCCCGCCGCGGACCCCTGCGCCAACATCGGCGGCGACGGCTGTAAATTCCGAGTGACCGGTGGCCCCAGCTTTGCTGGCAACGGCGGCGTTGAATTGAAGTTGCAACTCTTCTTTATGCACAGCGGCGTGGACGGCGGCCAGCCTCAGGGCAGCTACTTTATTGCCCTGGAAAAGGATGGCCAGCGGCTGCCTGTTTCCGATTCCGTGCGCAGCATTGCTCTGAGTGCCAACCAGAACCAGTTTGGCCGTTACAATTACGAATACAAAGTGCCGCTAGGTCAACTGCCGGGGAATACAGTAGCGGGCAGCTACCGGGGCTGGGTGCTGGACGGCAACGGCGAGCGGGACAGCCGGGACTTCACCTTCAGCGTGCCCGACGGCCAGGGCGAGGTGTGGATTCAGTTTGATCAGGGATAATATGCCAACTCCTACCGCCTCTACCCCACCGACAATCCAACCGGAAATACGACTGCTGCCCGGCGCGGAGCAGATTCTGTCCGCCGCGACCGCGGGCCAGTGGGCGAACCTGAACCTCTACCAATTGAAGCTGATGGCCCACCGGCTGCAACTGGTCGCCGGTTTCGACGATCTGCTGGCCGTGGATGCGGTCAACTTTACCCCCTTCGACTACCAGATTCGGGCGGCCCGGGTGGTGCTGCGCCAGTTCCGCGGGCGGGGGCTGTTGGCCGACGAGGTGGGGCTGGGCAAGACGATTGAGGCCGGGCTGGTGCTGAAGGAATATCTCCTGCGCCAGATGGTGGAGCGGGTGCTGATCCTGACCCCGCCCGGTCTGGTGGAGCAGTGGCAGGAGGAACTGGTCTCCAAATACAACCTGACCAGCTTTGTCACCAGCAGCGACCCGGACTTCCGGGCACGGGGCAGCCAGGCCTGGGAGGAGTTCCCCCGGGTCATCGCCTCCCTGGCCACCGCGCGCCGGGCCGAACAGCGCAAAG
The DNA here is from genome assembly GCA_016199425.1 of Chloroflexota bacterium. GTDB lineage: Bacteria > Chloroflexota > Anaerolineae > Caldilineales > Caldilineaceae > JACQGT01. Next base: position 5,554 of record JACQGT010000047.1, on the reverse strand, counting down.
CCATCACCGCTCTGCAATACGATCTGGTCATTGTGGACGAAGCCCACCACCTGAAGAATCGCACCTCGGCCTCCTGGCAACTGGTCAACGATCTGCAAAAGAAGTACATTCTGCTCCTCACAGCCACGCCCGTACAGAATCGGCTGACCGAACTCTACAACCTCATCACCGTTCTCAAACCCGGCCAACTCAAAAGCCCCAAAGAGTTCAGCAGCCAGTTTGTGGTGCGGGGCGACCCGCGCCTGCCCAAGAATCGGGGGCTGTTGCGGGAACTGCTGGGGGACGTGATGGTGCGCCACACCCGGGGGCAGATCAGCCTGCAACTGCCGCCCCGCCGCGCCCACACCATCCGTCTGGCCCTCAACCCGGACGAACAGAGCCTGGCCGACGCCATCGGCGATACGGTGCGCCGGATGATGGAGGACACAGAAAACGTCAGCGGCGGCCATCGCTTCGGCCTGCGCATTCTATTGCGCGAGGTGGGCAGCAGCGCGGCGGCCACTGTCTCCACCCTGCGTTCCCTGGCCGGGAATGCCCGGTTAAACCCCTATCGGGCCGAGCTGCTTTCTCTGGCCCAACAGGCCGAAGCTGTGCAGAGATCGGCCAAGACCGACGCCCTGCGCACGCTGCTGGAAGCCCAGGCCAAAGGCGGCACGTCGGACAAAGTGCTCATCTTCACCCAATTCCGCGCTACCCAGGAGATGCTGGCCGCAGCCATGACCGAATGGGGAATCCCCTTTGCCAACTACCACGGCGGCCTTACCATCGACCAGAAGGACGCCACCATCCGGGATTTCCAGAACGAGCTGCCTGTGCTGCTTTCCACCGAGGCCGCGGGCGAGGGGCGCAATCTGCAATTCTGCCGGGCGATGGTCAACTTCGACCTGCCCTGGAACCCCATGCGCATCGAGCAGCGCATCGGGCGCATCCACCGGGTGGGCCAGGACCGGCCCGTGGACATCTTCAACCTGACCGCTGCCGGCTCCATCGAAGATCTGGTGCTGGACATTCTGGACCGCAAGCTGAATATGTTTGAACTGGTCATCGGCGAAGTGGATATGATTTTGGGGCAGATGGGCGACGAACGGGATTTTGAGGAAATCGTGCTTGACATTTGGAGCCAGGCGCGCACACTCGAGACGCTGCAAGAGGAGATGGAGAAGTTGGGCGATTCGCTGGTCAAGGCGCGCTCCGCCTATCAAGAGGCGACCGAATACGACGAAGCGCTCTTTGGGGAGGACTTTAACGCAGAATGAGCCAGCAGGGACGGGAAGAACATTTCGATCTGGCCCGCTTTGTGTTGGGCTATCTGACCCAGAAGGGCAGTATTGTTGCACCTGTGGTCTACGGCGCGCACGAGACGCTGCTGCCCGACGACCTGGCCGCTCACCTGGGCGTGGATGCGTATCTCAACCTGCGCTTTGACGCCGAAGAGGCAGACGCCGACGATGAGAGCCTGCGTCTTTCGGTCAACCACCCGCTGGTGGACAGGCTGGCCGCCGACCTGCTGCAGGCCGAAGCCAACAGCGAAGTCTATATTAACCATCTGCGCCTGGACAAGAAAGGGCTGTTGGAGCAGGCGGAGAAAAACATCGGCATTGCCAACGCCCGCATCTCCCCGAAAAAGGGCGCAATGGAGCAGCAGGCGCTGCATCACTACCTGCGCTTCAATTTCAAAGTCACTTTTGTCAGCGACGAGAAGCAGGAATCCCTGGCTTCGATTGTGATGGATGGGCAGAATGGCTACGCCATCGCAGACCCTCAGCACTTGCAGCGGCTCTTCTCCACCGAGACGACCCCCGGTTATCCCCATATGAGCGTTGCGCCACCCCGCTGGCTGGGCGCAGACGCCATCGATTCCACGACAACCTACCAGGCCCTGCTTTCCCGGGCGAAGATCGCGCTGGAAGCACAGTTGGCCGAACGTATCCAGGCCATGCAGAACCGCATCCAGCGCTTTTTGGAATTGGATCAGGCGCGCATTGAGGAGTATTACGACGCGCTGGAAGACGATCTGCGGCGGCGACTGGAACGGACGGAGAGCAACGAGGCTGGGCGACGCAAGAGCGCGGAAGAGAAGTTGGCCGCGGTGCAGGCAGAGCGGGCGGCCAAATTGACCGACATTCTCGCCCGCTACCAGTTGCGGCTGGAAGTGGAATTGGTCAACGTCCAGCGCATTGTCCAGCCCAAAGTGATGCTGCCCGTGGAGATCGGCGACCGCCGTCTGACTGTGATCCGCTACGTCGTTTGGGATCCGCTGGTGCACGAGCTGGAGCCGCTGGTCTGCGACGTGTGCGGCCAGCCGGGCGACCAACTGCATCTGTGTGCGGGCGGCCATCTGGCCCACGAAGCGTGTCTGGCTCCCCAGTGTATCGACTGCAAGCGGGAATACTGCCAGCTTTGCGCCGAACAGGTGCAGGCGTGTGTAGTCTGCGGCGAGCCGGTCTGCCGGCCCAGTACGATCACCTGCCCCCAGTGCAAACGGGGCACGTGCCGGGCGCACCAGAATCTCTGCCACGCGGCAGATGGCGCACCGGCTGTGTTGACGCCCGCCCAAACGAAAGCTGCGCCCGTTGCTCCACCGGTTGCGGCTACGCCGCCGCCGTCCAGCCGCACATCCGCTGCGTCCAAGACGGGTGACCGCGCGCGCCAAGCCTCCAACACAGGGCGATCGTCAAAGTCCACATCCTCCACGCCCGGTAGCAGCAAAAAGCCCCAACCTGTCCACCCACCCGCAAAGAGCCAAGAGCCAAAGACGACGGCAAAAAAGGTGCAGGTCGTCCTGTCCGCCACGGAACCGGCGCTCCTCGTGCTGGCCATGCGCAGCGCCAACCGTCCCTACGCCACCCGGGCGATTGAATTGCAGCCCAATGGAATTTTGGTGAGCTGCGAGTGCGAAAAGGAAAAGTGCCCGGCGGATGGGTGGCTCTTTCGCCCGGCTACCGCGGAGCATCTCGCCCATCAGATCGAACAGATGGTGGAAAAGGTACGCGCAGAGTACAACGTCCCCGCCAGCCGGGTAGAGTATTATACACTCTACGCTCTGGACAGGCGTCCCCTGCGTGGATTCACATTGCCGCCGGTCTGGTTCGATGAGGTGCGGCTGGAGCTTGCCCGTCAGGGATTTGATGCGGAGAGGTAATCAAGCGGACGCAGATTTTTGTGATTTGAAATGATCTGCGCTGATTCGCGTGTAACTTGATTTGATCGGCGTCCTGTACTTTATCGGCTGCCGCGTGTGAAAGGAGAAGATCGTGGAGAAAACACCTTCAGGCAGACAACCGCCCCGTGGCCTACTACGATTGCTCTGGCGAGCGCCCATCTGGCTTTACCGGATGGGGCTGGGTAGGCTATTGGGCAAGCGCTTTTTGCTGCTCACCCACACCGGGCGCAAGAGCGGGCAACCCCGGCAGGCAGTTGTGGAAGTGGCAGACTTCGACCCGGCGAGGAACACTTATCTGGTGGCGTCGGGTTTCGGACGCAGTTCCGATTGGTATCGCAATGTCTGCGCCACACCCCAGGTGACAATTCAAGTGGGCAACCGGCGCATGCAGGCCGTGACCTGGCCCCTTTCCCCCGCAGAGTCGGGCGCGGCGATGGTACGCTATGCCCACCGCCATCCGTCCGCGGCCCGCGCCCTGCCCCAGCTCCTCGGCTACCAGTTAGACGGCAGCGACGAGGACTTCCGGCGCGTGGCCGAGCAACACATCCCTTTTGTCGCGTTCCGCGTGCAATAGAGGGCCTACAATCTCTAATCGCTACTCTCCTGAACTACCAGAAGAATGCCGCTTGCGATGCAGATGGTTGCGCTCTCCCCCACCAGCCGGTTGCTCACGCCCTGGGTGCTGCCCAAGCGCAGGGTGGCATTGACGAGGGGATATTCCAGCCCGGTGTAGGTGATGCCGGCTACTTCGGCGCTGAGAGGCACAGCGCTGACTGTATCACCCGGCGCGCCGTGGAGCGTTACGGATTTGCCGCCGCACAGGACGCGGGCCAACTGCATGCCATCGGCCAGGAGAATAGGCACAGGCCAATCCGCCCGGGCCGGGAGCAGGAGATTGGCGAGGGTCTGGTCCAGCCGCCCTCCCAGCGCGCCCAGGAGCAGAATCTCCGCCGCTCCATCCGTCACAGCCCGGCGCACAGCCAATTCCAAATCGGTCTCGTCCTTGCGGGGGGGATGACGCTCGATAGTGACCCCTGCGCTTTCGTAGTCGGCCAATAAGTCCGGCGCAATGCTGTCCAAATCCCCCACCAGAACAGCAGGCCGTAATCCCAGCGCCGCGCAGTGACGCGCGCCCCCATCCGCCGCGATGGTATAGTCGTCCGGGCGCAGCCAGCGGGCCAGTTGTGCGTAGTCGTCGATTGTGCCGTTGACGAAGATGAGTGCGCGCATTTTTCAAATCTCCAACTCCATCCCATACTTCTCTGCTACTTCCCTCAGATCCGCCACCGTCGCCGCGGTGAGGGGAATGCCGTCGCGGCTGCGTTTCTGTTCGGTTTCGTGCTCGATCTCCCCGGCCACGTAAATGCGATCCAGGCCCTGCGCTTTGGGCGCGGCGTGCAGGGCCTGGATCATTGCGTCCATCCCCCGTTTGAAGCTCTCCACCGGACGGAAGGCGTCGATGCGGATCGCGCCAAAGAAATGGCTGTCCCCCGTCTGCCGGTAGCCGTTGAAGGCAGTCTCATCCCCGTCGTGGCCGTCGTCCCAGCCGCCGGAGAGGACGGCGCACATCGTCGCCACCAGCATCGACAGGCCATAGCCCTTGTGCCCGCCATGCGCCCGGTCACCGCCCAACGGCCACATCTTTTGCATCAGCAAAGCATCAGCGGTCGGCTCGCCCTCGGCGGTCAACCCCCACTGGGGCAAGACGGGCAGACCGTTCTCCCGGTGCAGAATCACCCGGTTGTAGGGCGCGATGGAGGTCGCCATATCCAGTACCCAGGGCGCTTCGGTCTGGGTGGGGAAGGCGACGGCAATCGGATTGGTGGAAAACATCGGCTTGGAGCCGAAAGTGGGCAGCACGCCAATCTCTACCCCTTGACCAGAAAAGCGACCGGTCAGGCTGATACCAATCATATCCCGGCTCAGGGCCATGGCCGGGTAGTAGCCCGCCGCGCCGTAGTGATAGGAGTTGCGCATTGTGACGAAGGCCATGCCGCTCTGCTCGGCTTTGTCCATAGCCAGACGCATGGCCCAGCAGGCCGCGGCCAGCCCCAGGCCGCCATCCCCATCCACCCGGGCCGAGACGGGTGTCTCGTGTTCCACAGAAAAAATGGCGTTGGGGTTGATGCGCCCCTCTTCCAGCATACGCAAGTAGATGAGCTTCAGATTGCGCACGCCGTGGGTATCCACACCCCGGCGGCTGGCCCACAACAGCACATCTGCGCCGTCCGCCGCGTGTTGGGGGGAGAAGCCAGCCCGTTCAAAGACTTCTCGGGTAAAGGCGTGCAAAGTCTCCGCCGCCACTCTTGCCACGTACTCCATCGCTTTTTCTCCATTCGGGGGGAGGGAGGATATTGGGATATTGGGTTCTGTAGGGGCGCTGCTGGCTGC
>JACQGT010000558.1 GCA_016199425.1 Chloroflexota bacterium | reverse complement strand
GATCAATTCAGATCATAAAAATCTGCGTCCCTTTCTTCTCCTTGCTGAATAGTTACATTTATTGTAGAAAGTGAGGGTAAGTATGTATCCCAATTCACCCAACCGGGGCTGGAATTCTCTGAGCCGCACCCAACAGATCGTCGTGATCGTCGTGGGCGCAGTGATCTTGTACGCGCTTCTTTCCGGGGCAAGCTCCATTGGCCGTCTGGGCAACCCCAACTGGATCATCGCGGTGGCTGCGATTGTATTTATCGCCTTCCCTGTCCACGAACTGGCCCACGCGGCCATGGCCGTTGCCCTGGGCGACCCCACACCCCGGCTGCAAGGGCGCTACACCCTCAACCCCCTGGCCCACATCGACCCTATCGGCGCGGTGCTGATCCTCTTCACCGGCTTCGGTTGGGCCAAGCCTGTGCAGTGGAACCCCGGTAACGTGACGGTAGACGTGCGCCTGGCTGTCATTCTCGTGGCCCTGGCCGGTCCGGTGAGCAATCTGATCCTGGCTACCATCTCCCTCTTCTTTCTGGACAAAGCAACCAACGATCTGGTCTCGACATTTCTCTTCTTCTTTGCCCAGATCAATGTGCTCCTCTTCGTCTTCAACCTGCTTCCTGTGCCGCCGCTGGACGGCTCTCACGTCCTCTTTGCCCTGCTGCCCGGCAACACCTACGAATTGCAATTGACTTTACAACGCTACGGTTTTTTGCTGTTGATGGTCGTCATTTTTATGGGCGGCTCGTTTATCTATGGAATTGTCCAGGCGATTATGCAGGTGCTGTACGGGCTGGTCGCCTGAGTTGGGAGAGTAATCAGTGAACAGTAATAGTGGATGACGGCCACCCACTGATTACTGTTCACTGATTACTGACTGACTCCCGCCACACCCAATTTGGTCGATCTACGGCCAATCCGGTAAGATCACAAGATTATGAGCACTGACATCGAAATCAACACTTCATCCCCGCTTACCCATTCCCGCGGCGTTCGACGCCAACGCACCAGCCCGCTCCCCCTTCCATCCCGCCAGCCATTGCTACCTGTGCGCATCTTTTGGCGCATCCGCCAATTTGTCCGGGGCGTGATAGCCCACGTGGACGCGGATGAGATGCTGGTAGCGGCACGGTATCTGCCCAAAGCTGCGCTCTGCCGCTTTTGCCAGATGCCTCTCGACGGTCAACGCCACAGCCTGAATGTACTCTACACCCTTCAGCAGGCGGGCTGGTACGATCCCGATCTGGCCGCGGCCGCACTGCTCCACGACGTGGGCAAAGTGGCGGGCAACGACGCGGGGATCGCCCTCTCCCCCTGGCTGCGGGGACCCCTTGTCCTGCTGGATGCTCTTGCACCGGGAAAGGTGGCCGAACTTGCCGCGGACACCCCCGCGGCGGGCTGGCGCTATCTGCTCCACGTCCATCGGGAACACTCGGCCATTGGCGCGGCCTGGGCGGCCGAAGACGGCTGCTCGGAGCTGACCTGCTGGCTGATTGCCCACCACCAGGACAAGCCCAACGGCAAGCCGGCCAACCGGCAGGAGGAGCTTCTTGCCCTGCTCCAATGGGCTGACAGCCGCAATTAGGCAAATTCGCCGATCCGCAGATTCTGTCATAGGACGCAGAAACCGCAGATTTTATCCGTGTCCATCCGTGTTCTTTTTCACTGGAGTCATTAATGGCAAAATCTCAAATCACAATCATCGGGCTGGGATTGGCAGGCGCAAGCCTGGGGCTGGCCCTGCGCCAGGGCGGGAGTGATTTCGAAATCGTCGGCCACGACAAAAGCCCGGAGATCGCGGGCGGAGCCAAGCGCCTCGGCGCGGTGGATCGCACGGAGTGGAATTTGCACCGGGCCTGCACCGGTGCCGGCCTTGTGATCATCGACGGGCCCCTGACCGAGTTGAAAGAGGTGTTGGGCCACATCGCCGAGGACCTGTCCAGCGGCGCGGTGGTGGTGGCGTTGAGCGATGTGATGCAGCCTGCCCTGGGCATCGGCGCGGCTGCGCTAAAGGAGAACGCCTTCGTGGCTGCCCACCCCATCCTGAACCGGGTGGGAGGGGAGTTAGAAGCCAGGGCCAATCTCTTTGCCCAAAGCCAATTTTGCATCGGGGCCGGGGTGGAGACCCCACCAGAAGCGCTGGAACTGGTCAACAATCTGGCCCTGCGCGCCGATGCCACCCCCTTTTACATTGATCCCACCGAACACGACGGCATCATCTCTCTACTGGAACAGACACCCCGGCTATTGGCTGCGGCGCTGATGCAGGCGGGCAGCAACTCCTCCGGCTGGCGGGACGGGCAAAAGCTGGCTGGGCGCGCCTTTGCCAACGCCACCGAAAGCGTTGACGATCCTTCTGCCCTGGCTGGCGCGCTCTTTGCCAACCGGGAAAGCCTGTTGCGCAGTTTGGAGCAGATGGAGGAAACATTGGGCGAATGGCGGGCGCTATTGAAAGCCGAAGATGACGCGGCCCTGCGCGCTGCCCTGGCCGAAATGAACGACCGGCGGCTGCGCTGGCAGCGGGATGTAAAGTTACAGACGTGGGACAGCGCAGACGAACCAGTGAAAGAGGAGCAGCCCGGTCTGCTGCGTCAGATGTTCTTTGGCGATCTCTTTGGCGGGCGACGGCGCAAGCCAGACGACGAAAAATAGGACTAACCCTCAGAACAGCCATGCAACTGGGACAGGTCATCGGCGCACTCGTAGCCACACAGAAAGCCGCCAATCTGGACGGGGTGAAGCTCCTCGTCGTCCAGCCGTTGGACCGTCACGGCGCGCCCAGTGGACAGCCCCAGGTGGCCGCTGACGCCACCCGTCAGGCCGGGACCGGCGAACGGGTACTGCTCATCGCCAGCCGGGAAGCGGCCCAGGCGTTGGAGCGCGCCTTTGCGCCCGTAGACCTGGCGATTGTGGGCATTGTGGACGAGGTGGTCTGATGTACATCGGCAAAGTCGTTGCGACGGTTGTCGCCACTGTCAAGCACACTACCTTCGACGGCCACAAACTTCTGCTGGTGGAAATGCAGGGACTGGACGGACAGCCCACCCCGAAATACGACATCTGCGTGGACGCTGCGCAGGCGGGGATCGGCGATGTTGTGCTGGTCATGGACGAAGGCAGCGCGGCCAAGCAGATTCTCGGCCAGAAAGCCGAGTCGGGCCAGGGCGCGGTGCGCGCTGTGATTGTGGGGATTGTGGACGCAGTGCAGCTTGCGTAAGTCGGACTTACAGTCCGACTGGCAGTCCGACTTACAATGGAGAGAAGCCGTGAGCGAAACACTCATTCGGTACCAGCGCAGCGCAGCGCCCAAAGTGCGCAAAAGCGAACAGCAGCTACGCCAGGAGATCGTCCAGGTGTGCAAAATGCTCTGGCAGCGCCAATACGTGGCCGCCAACGACGGCAACGTCAGCGTGCGTCTGGGGCCAGAGCGCTTTCTTTGCACCCCCTCCGGCTACAGCAAAGGGCTGATCGAGGCGGACGAACTGATTGTGGTGGATTGGGATGTGGAGATTGTCGGCCCCAGCTATGGGCCGAAACGCTATCTGCGCCCTACCAGCGAAATGCTCCTCCATCTGGAAGCCTACCGCCAGCGCCCGGATGTGGACGCGGTGGTCCACGCCCATCCGCCCACAGCCATCGCCCTGAGCATCGCCGGCATCAGCCTGGCCCACTGCCTGATCCCCGATGTGGTGCTGGGGCTGGGGCTGATCCCCACCAGCGACTACGCCACCCCCGCCAGCCGGGAAGGGGCCGAGGTGATCCGGGAGCTGATCAAACGCTACGATGCGATTGTCCTGCAACGCCACGGCAGCGTCACCGTCGGCGGCTCTGTGCTGGAAGCCTACATGCGGCTGGAGAAATTGGAGCAGGCCGCGCAGATCACCAAAACCGTCTACGAGCTGCGCCGCCCGAATCCCTTGCCCCAGGCGGAGGTGGACAAACTGGTCGCCTGGCGGGAGCAGCAGGGGTTGCTGCGTCCCGGCCAGTTGGATGATATTTGTGTGGTCTGTGGGGTCAATCACCAGGCGGAATGCGGCTGCGATTCATAGCAACCTCTCCAACGCCTCCACATCCGTCACCGGCAGCCTGCACGCGAAGTTTTCGCAGACGTAGGCTGCCGGTTTTCCGTCCACCAGACCGCGGCCTTCCAGCAGGGGCAGGGGATTCTCCTCGCCGGGGCGCTTGAGCGCGACGACGGTGTGGGGCAGATAGCGGCGACGCACGACGGCCAATAGCGACTGGGTGGCCGGGTCATTGGGATCGCCCACAATCGCCACCTCCTGGCTGGGATGGAGAAAATCGTCCAGCGCGCCCAGCAGGCGGCCAAAGCCCGTGGGCTGCTGGGCCATCGCCGACGCCATCGGCAGAAAGATGCGGCTGGCTTCGTGGCGGTAGCCGTCGTTGCCCGTCAGTTTGGCGAGACGCAGCAGAGACTCGGCGGCCAGACTGTTGCCGCTGGGGATGGCGTTATCGATGAAATCTTTGCGCCGCACCACCAAACGCTCGTGGTCCACCCCCGTCTGGAAGAGACCGCCGGCGTCGCTGTCGCCAAACTGTTCCAATAGCAGTCGGGTCAGACGGCTGGCCTCGGCCAGCCAGCGCAGTTCGAAAGTGGATTCGTAGAGGGCGATGAGGGCACGGACGAAGGCCGCGTAGTCCTCCAAATAGGCGTTCAACTTCGCCTGACCGTCTTTGTGCGTCCGGTAGAGTTTGCCGTCCGCCTGGCTCATCTGCGCCAGCACAAAATTGGCTGCGTTCTGCGCGGCGGCCAACGCGTCGGGCCGCTCCAGCGCCACGCTGACTTCGGTCAGGGCGTGGATCATCAGCCCGTTCCACTCGGTCAGAATCTTCTCATCTCGCCCCGGTTTGATACGCTTCTCCCGTTCTACAAAGAGCTTACGGCGCATGGTAGCCAGGCGGTGGGCGGTTTCATCTACCTCCAAACTAGCGGCCTCTGCCACCTGCTCCAGCGGGCGAACGATATTCAGAATGGTGTGTCCTTCAAAATTGCCTCTGGCCGTGACGCCATAGGCCTGGCTGAAGAGGGTTGCATCCTCGTGGCCCAGAATCGCCTCGATTTCAGCCGGCGTCCACACGAAGAATTTGCCCTCTTCCCCCTCGCTGTCCGCGTCCTGGGTGCTGTAGAAGCCCCCTTCCGGGCTGGTCATCTCGCGCAGCACGTAGTCAGTCGTCTCGTTGACCACCCGGCGGAAGAGCGCCCGCCCGGTGATCTGCCAGGCGTGCAGGTTGCTGCGCAGAAGCTGGGCGTTGTCGTAGAGCATCTTCTCGAAGTGGGGCACCAGCCAGATGCGATCCACACTGTAGCGGTGGAAGCCGCCGCCCAACTGGTCGTAGATGCCCCCCTCCGCCATCTTTTCCAGCGTCGTCTCGGCCATATAGAGAATGTCCAGAGCGCCCGTGCGGGCGTACTGGCTCATAGCAAAATCCAGAGTCATCGGCTGGGGGAATTTGGGCTGGCTGCCGAAGCCGCCATACTGATCGTCGAAGTATTGTTGCAGTTTGCCCACGGCTTCGGCCAGAATCTGCGTGCTGAGATCATCCCCACCACCCGCAATGTTCCCCGAACGGGCCAGGGCCGCGGTCAGCCGTTCGGCCTGACCTTCGATGTCGGCGCGCTTGTTGGCATAGGCGTCGGAGACAGCGATCAGCACCTGTTGAAAGCTGGGCATACCGTAGCGGGGCGCGGGCGGATAGTACGTCCCGCCGTAGAAGGGCTGTCCATCCGGCGTCAGGAAGACGCTCATGGGCCAGCCGCCGCTGCCGGTCATGGCCTGCACCGCGTCCATATAAATGG
>JACQGT010000570.1 GCA_016199425.1 Chloroflexota bacterium | reverse complement strand
CCTCTGCGTCTCTGCGGGAGACTTTTTGTGGCTATGCCACCTTACGCAGTACGCAATACAAACCGAGGAGAACTGACCGATGACCAATTTCCTTTTCTTCCTCTCCCTCTTCTCCGGTGTGACGGGAATTTTCGCCTATCAGTGGATTACCTTCCTGCCCTGGGTGGGGATCGGTTATCTCTACCAGATGCGCCGGGTGAAATGGGTGTGGCGGCTGCTGACGATGGGGCTGGCCCTGGTGGGCTGGCTGCTTGCGCCGACAGCCGGCGGGCTGGTCGTGTTGGCATTTGGCGTCATCCTGGCCGGGCTGGCCGGCGCGAGCAATCCAAACCGGGTGCTGGTGGCGGTGACGGACCCACCGCCTCTGGCTGCGGACAAGGCCGAACTGGGCGAAGACGCGCCGGTGCTGGGGCTGGCCTGGGCGGGGGAGAGCCGGGCCTGGGCGCTGGAACTGCTTGTGCCCCACCATCTGGTCAACGATAGACTGGGTGGCGAGCCGGTGCTGGCCGCCTGGTGACACGCCTGTCGCAGCGGCGTCGTGTACGCCGCCACGGTAGACGGGCAGCGCTTGACCTGGGAAGTGGCCGCAGTCTGGCGGCGCAATATGATTATCCGGGATCAGCAGACAGAGAGCCTCTGGCAGCACGCCACAGGGGAAGCGCTGGCCGGCCCTCTGGCTGGACAGCAACTGACGCTCCTGCCGGCTACCCATGTGACTTGGGGTGTCTGGCGGCAGGAGCAGCCAAATACGAGTGTGGTTGCCAGTGTGCCCTGGGCCAGCCTCGCGCCCAAGCCGTTGGTGGAGTTTGCTCTGCGCAACGCCACCCGTGACGGCTTGAACGCGCCGGGGATGCAGCGTAACGACAGCCGGCTGCCTTCGTATACCCCGATTGCCGGGCTGGTGATGGCGGGAGAGGCGCGGGCTTATCCACTGAAAATGCTGCGCGCCGTGGGTCTGGTCAACGACGAGTTGGGTGGGGGTCCGGTGGCGCTGGTCTTCGACAGAGCGGGGGATCGGGTCTGCGCCTTTGACCGGCGGGTAGATGGACGAGTCGTCCGGTTGGCCCTGCGCGACGGCAAACTGTGCGCAGAAGAGGGGCCAGGCCGCTGGCGCGTCGACGGCGCATCTCTGGACGAGAATGCGCCATCTCTGCTCTGTCTGCCCCTCAGCCGCCAGCGCTGGCTGGGGTGGAGCGAGTTTCATCCGGGTGGAGATGTGAAAAAGCCCAACCCGTTCGCGACTTGAAGCGGGTGGCCGTGTTCTTGTATGATAGACCTGAGAATCTCCGTGTCCCCTCCGCGCTCTCCGTGACTCCGCGGTGAAACTGTGTGGGGGACTCACGCCACGAAAGCCGACTGCCTTGACCACTTCCCTGCACTTCGACGCCCTCGTCATCGACGGCCATTGCGACACCATCGGCGAACAACTCAGCGGCAAACGCTGGCTGGGGGATCGCTCGGATGAAGGACACATCGACCTGCCTCGTCTGCGCGAAGGGGGCGTGGACGCCCAGTTCTTCGCTTGCTATGTGCCCGTTCCCTACCAGCGCCACGGCGCGGCCACCCACGCGTTGGCCCGGTTGGATCAGCTTCACCTGCTGGCCGAGCGCCTGCCCGACCAGTTTGTCATCGCCCGCACAGCCGGTGACATCCGCCAGGCCAAAGCCGCGGGAAAGATTGCGGCCATTGCCGGGCTGGAAGGAGCCGAGGCCCTGGACGGGGAGATCGGTCTGCTACGTCAATTCTACCGGCTAGGGGTGCGCAATCTGGGGCTGGCCTGGAACTTCCGCAACGCGGCCTGCGACGGCGTCTCCGAGCGGCGTTCGGGGGGCGGGCTGACGGAATTCGGCGTGGCGGTTGTGCAAGAATGCAACCGGCTGGGCATCGTCATCGACGTGAGCCATCTGGCCCCGGCTGGTGTGGAAGATGTGCTGAAACTCTCGGAAGACCCGATTATCGCCAGCCACAGCAACGCCTTTGCCCTCTGCGATCACCCCCGCAACCTGACCGAGGCCCAACTCAGCGGGATTGCGGGCAAAGGCGGGGTGATCGGCGTCACGTTTGTGAATTCCTTCCTGCGCCGGGAACAGCCCGAACTGGCGACAATCGACGACGTGTTGGAACATCTGGAGTATATGCTCTCCGTCGTCGGGGAGGATCACATCGCCATCGGCAGCGACTTTGACGGCTGCACACCGCCCACCGATCTGAAAGATACCACCGCCTATCCTCAGATCACCGCCCGGTTGCAGGAGCGGGGCTACAGCGAGACAACCATCCGCAAGATTCTGGGCGGAAATTTCATGCGGATTTTCGAGAGGGTCTGGCAATAAGTGAGTCCGCTGCAAAAGGGAGGATTTCACCGCGGAGACGCGGAGTTCGCGGAGGAAACGCGGAGGAATTCAGGAGAAAATCTCCGCGCTTCCTCCGCGCTCCCCGCGTCTACTAAGAAACTCGCGTCGTCGTAGGTTGGGTTCTCCCGGCAAGAAATCGCTGCCTACGCTCCAACGAGCGCCGGGAGAACCCAACAGTGCCCGTTTCTGGTAATGGGAGAATAAGGCCATCGGCCTTACGGGACGCTCCGCGGTATACTCTTTGGTTTTTTACAGTAGAGTCACGGATTTGCTCTGCGTACTCTGCGTTCAGCCCTGTCCTTATTTTTCGGTGAGTTTCCAATCCTGTGCCGGAAATGTATAATGAGCTTATGAGCGATTCGAAACCGATTGTCGAATCAAATAACCCCCAGCCGCTTGCGCCCCAACCCGACCACGAAACCGTTGTGGAGGTTCCCGCCCGCTGGCATCCCGCCACCAAACGCATGGTTGTCGTTGTGCTGTTGGTGGGCGCGGCGCTGATCTTCTGGATCAGCCGTCCTGTGCTGCCTCTGCTCGTCATCGCCGGGGTGGTCTCCTATCTGCTCAACCCCATTGTGGACACTTGCGAGCGACTGCGCATCCCCCGCGGCCTGAGCACAATTGTCCTCTATTTGATCCTGCTCGTCACTATCATTCTGACACCGATTTTGGTTGTGCCTGTGCTGATCAAACAGCTTAGGGAACTGTCGATCGACGTGCCGACAGTGACCAACAATTTCGTGCGTTCTCTCCAGGAGTCTGTTGCCAGCCTGCCCACGGCGGTTGAAATTCTCGGCTTCCAGTTCGACATCGCAGGGCCGGTGACCGAACTGCAATCGACGGTCAGCGGTCAGGCTGCGGTGAGCATCTTCCCCAGCACCGCCCAGATTCTGGACTATATCAACCGGCTGCTGGTCACCACCACCAATGTTATCGGCAATACAGCGCTCATCGGTATCAATGTGGTGGGCGGACTCTTTACCGTTTTGCTCTCCCTGCTCTTTCTCTTTTTCCTCAGCCTGTACATGACAAAAGACGCCCCGCGCATCCGGGCCTATGTGGAGGGGTTATTTCCTCTCTCCTATCAATCGGAGGCGGCTCTTCTCCTGCGGGAATTGGGCCATATCTGGCAGTCATTTTTCCGCGGCCAGATTATTCTTTCGCTCACCATCGGCGTTGCCACCTATCTGGTCCTTACCTTTTTGAATATGCCTGGCGCATTGATCCTGGCCATTGTGGCTGGCGCGTTGGAGGTAGTGCCCACTATTGGTCCCGTTTTGGCAATGATCCCTGCAGTGATTGTGGCGCTGATTCAGGGCAGCGATATATTGGCGATCAGTAATTTCCAGTTTGGGCTGCTGACCATCGGCGTCTACTTTGTCATCCAGCAATTGGAAAACCAGCTTCTCGTCCCGCGCATCATCGGCACGAGTGTGAATCTGCATCCAATTGTTGTGTTGTGTGGGGTTGTGGTGGGGGCCAGCCTGGCGGGGATTCTGGGCGCACTTCTGGCTGCGCCGACGATTGCCAGTCTGCGGGTGGTGGTGGGCTATCTTTACGCCAAACTGCTGGACCAACATCCCACCTTCCCCATGACCGAAGCAGCCCAGAAACGCCGCCGTATCACCTTCTACCGCCGGGTCATCCGTCCACGCCCCGCGCCCGCAGAAGAAACGGCAGAGGACGAAGCCGCCCCACCCGAAGCATCGGCCCACCGTAGCGGCGAACTTGGGCCGACGACGGCCAGTTGAAGAAAGTAATCAGTGAGCAGTCATCCCTCGGCGTTCGTCCAAATGTAGCATATAAAGGTAGCAGCTCAGACCGGGG
>JACQGT010000565.1 GCA_016199425.1 Chloroflexota bacterium | reverse complement strand
GTTGGGGGCGAAAGCTGCTGATTCCGGGAATCGACCACACGATCTCTGGCCTTGCAGACTGGCGCTGGTCGATTCCCGGAATCGTGTGCCCCGAAACTGAAGTACACCCGTCGGACGCCGTGAATTTGCCGTAACGGGCCAAGTTCTGTATGATTTCTGATTGGATATGGGGTAGAGTGCCAGTTTGGCAGTGACTACGCCGCAACGTATCGGTCCGCATTGGCGCGGGGGGATGGAAGGTCCCCCGCGTTTTTTTATCCACAATCATCCGCAATCAAGAGGGTGCGCTGTGATGGCTAAGACAAGTGATCGGCATTTGAAATATCTGGAAAGCGAAGCCATCTACGTTCTGCGCGAGGTGGCGGCCCAGTTCGAGCGGCCGGCCCTGCTTTTCTCCGGCGGCAAAGATTCGATTGTCCTGAGCCACCTGGCGCGCAAAGCCTTTTATCCGGGCAGCATCCCTTTTCCGTTGCTCCACATCGATACCGGCCACAATTTTGCAGAGACAATCACCTTTCGTGACCGGCTGGTGGCCGAGATCGGCGCGCGGCTGATTGTGCGCTATGTGCAGGACTCCATCGATCAGGGGCGGGTGGTGGAAGAGACCGGTCCCAATTCCAGCCGCAATGGTTTGCAGACAGTCACTCTGCTGGATGCCCTGACGGAGCTGCGGGTCGATGCTGCCATCGGCGGTGCGCGCCGGGATGAGGAAAAGGCCCGGGCCAAAGAACGCTTCTTCTCCCACCGGGACGCTTTCGGCCAGTGGGACCCCAAAAGCCAGCGGCCCGAAGTCTGGAATCTTTACAACGGGCGCAAGCAGCGGGGCGAACATTTCCGTGTCTTTCCCATCAGCAATTGGACCGAACTGGATGTCTGGCAATATATCGCAGCCGAAGAGATTCCCCTGCCCTCTCTCTATTTCTCCCACCGGCGGGAGATTATCGAGCGGGACAGGATTCTTCTCGCCGCCTCGGACGTTGTGCATCCCCAGCCGGGCGAAGAGGTGCGCAGCCGGATCGTGCGTTTTCGCACCATCGGCGATATGACCTGTACGGGTGCGGTGGTCTCCTACGCGGCTACGCTCGACGAGATCATCCAGGAAGTAGCCGCGGCGCGGGTCACCGAACGGGGCACCCGCTCGGACGACCGCCGCTCGGAAGCCGCGATGGAAGATCGCAAGCGGCAAGGGTATTTTTAGTGAACGGCGAACGGCAACTGGCGAACAGCGACTGGGGACCGACGAAGCAGTGCAACGATTTGGGTAGGATTGGACCGTCGTAGGAAAGTTATCGTAAAAGGAGTAAAGATGTCGGACCGCAGCTTTGAAAACTTGGATTTCTACAAAGATAGTCTGAAATTGCTGAAAGCAGCGTATCGATTGGCTGCTTCTTTGCCAGATTATGAGCGATACAATCTGGCCGATCAACTGCGGCGGGCAGTGGTTAGTATTGGTCTCAATATCGCAGAGGGATATGGCCGCTACCACTATTTGGATCGGCTACGTTTTCTTTACATAGCACGGGGATCGCTCAACGAAACGTTAAGTGGATTTATCATCGCCGAACAACTCGACTATTGTGATTCCGCCCAACTCGATTGGACACGACAATTGGTCATCGGCATCGAGAAGAATCTGAATGGGTACTGCCGTTCTATCCGCCAACAACAGCAGGGCAGTGAGGAATTTGGCACAGGGCATATGGCGGAAGAGCGAGCGGTCTATGTAGCCGAAAATGACGAGATGGCGGAGTGAATATGACTACTACTTTACGAGTTTCAGATGTGTTGCAGGATCAAAACCCAGAACACAACGAACCTTCGTTTTCTGATCTCCAATCCCCAGTCGCCGGTCTCCAGTCGCCAGTCGCCAATCCCCAGTCGCCAATCTCCTCAGATCTGTTGCGCTTTACCACCGCAGGCAGTGTGGACGACGGCAAGAGCACGCTGATCGGCCGCCTGCTCTACGATTCCAAGGCCATCTTTGAAGATCAGATAGAGGCGGTGGAGCGGGCCAGCCAGAGCCGGGGTGACGCGTATGTGGACCTGGCCCTGCTCACCGACGGGCTGCGCGCCGAGCGCGAGCAGGGTATTACCATCGACGTGGCCTACCGTTATTTTGCGACACCCAGGCGCAAATTCATTATTGCGGATACACCGGGCCACATCCAATATACGCGCAATATGGTGACCGGCGCCTCCACCGCGGAGCTGGCGGTTATTCTGGTGGATGCGCGCAAGGGCATTCTCACCCAATCCAAGCGTCACGCCTTTCTTTCGACACTGCTGCACATTCCCCATCTGGTCGTCGCCGTCAACAAAATGGACCTGGTGGACTACAGCCAGCAGACCTTCAACCGCATTGTGGCCGAGTTCCGGGAGTTTGTCTCCCGGCTCTCTGTGCAGGATGTGGACTACATCCCCGTCTCCGCGCTGAAGGGCGACAATGTGGTGGAGAAGGGCGACAATATGCCCTGGTACGACGGCGCGACGCTGCTGCATCACCTGGAAACGGTCAATGTGGGCGGCAACCGCAACAGCGTGGATTTCCGTTTTCCGGTTCAATATGTGATCCGCCCCAACCAGGATTTTCGCGGCTATGCCGGGCAGGTGGCTTCCGGGCGGGTGGCACCGGGCGAGGATGTCCTTGTGTTGCCGTCGGGCCGCCGTAGTCGAGTCCGCTCAGTGGTCACTTTTGACGGTGAGCAGGCGGAAGCCAATGTGGGGGATGCCGTCACCCTGACCCTGGAAGATGAGATTGACGTCAGCCGGGGCGATATGATTGTGCGCCAGCGCAACCTGCCCCACAAGTCGAGCCGCATCGACGCCATTCTCTGTTGGATGAATGAAGAGCCGCTGGATCGCCAGGGCAGCTATTGGCTGCGCCACACCACGCGCACGGTGCGCGGTCTGGTATCGGAGCTAAACTATCGCATTGATGTGGACACAATGCACCGGGATCAGGCGGATACGCTGCACCTGAACGAGATTGGCCGGGTGCAGATCACCACAACGGAGCCGCTCTTTTTCGATCCCTACCAGCTCAACCGGGTGACGGGCAGCTTCATTCTCATCGACCCCTACACCAACAATACAGTGGCCGCGGGAATGATCCGGGATCGCTCGCGAGAAGTCAGCGATGTGGCGGCGCAAGAGGCGCAGGCCAGACCCACATCGGCCAATGTGGTCTGGGAGCAGACCGGCATCGTCCGGGCCATGCGCGAGGAACTGAACGGGCACAAAGCCGCGGTACTCTGGCTGACAGGGCTGTCCGGGTCGGGCAAGTCCACCGTCTCCCGCCAATTGGAGAAGCGGCTCTATGCCCTGGGCTGCCGCACTTTCTACCTGGACGGGGACAATCTGCGTCACGGGCTGAACGGCGACCTGGGCTTTAGCCCGGAGGATCGCACGGAGAATATCCGGCGGGTGGGCGAGGTGGCGAAATTGGCCTTTGAGCACGGCAATCTGGCGCTGTGTACCTTTATTTCTCCCTACGCCGCCGATCGGGAAATGGCCCGCGCTCTCGTGCCAGAAGGTCGTTTCTTCGAGATTTACGTGAAATGTGACATTGAAGTCTGTAAACGGCGCGACCCCAAGGGTCTGTATGCCAAAGCGCTGCGCGGGGAGATCACCAATTTCACCGGTGTGGATGCGCCCTACGAAGAGCCGGTGCGTCCCGAATTGGTGGTGGAGACCGACCTGCGCAGCGTGGACGAGATCGTCGAGCAGATTCTGGACACCCTGCGCCGGGCGGGGATTGTGGGGGAGTAGGGGAGGGACGCAGATTTTATGATCTGAATTGATC
>JACQGT010000553.1 GCA_016199425.1 Chloroflexota bacterium | reverse complement strand
GGGCCATCACGTGGGTGGCTGCCGGGTCCACGTCGATGAGCTTCAGGAAATCGCGCCCGGGAACGCCGGTCCAGGTGGGGTCTAATTTGCTCCAGCGGGTGACGCAGTGGATGTCAACGGTCTGGGTCTTCTGCTCCATCGCCATCAGATCGGCCCAGGAGAAGCGCTTCTCCGCGCCCACCAGCCCGAAGACGCGCAAGTCCCAGCCGTTCAGATTGGGGTGGCGCGGCGTCTCGCCGTAGGTCAGCACAGGGAAACGTTCGCTGAGAAACTGGCCGGGGGGCACTCGCTCGTCCTGGTTCTCGCCCGGCAGATTCTTGACACGCTTGAGTCGTTCCACTTTTTTGAAGGGGTTTTCAAGACGCATATTCCAACTCCCTGGAATTCATACGCAGCCTGGCTGCTTCTGCTTCGAGTCGATCTGCTTCGTCGTCCCAATCCGGCCCGAAACTGCGCATACCCATTGCCGCGCGCGCTCTGATAGCGGCGTTCTGCGGTTGCAGCAGGCTGGCGAGATGATAGGCCAGGTTGCGCGCCCAGACAGGAAATTCAGTCCAGTATTTGCCGTCAATCTCATTCAACAGTTCGACAATCTCGTCAAACGAACTGAAGGTCAGTGCTTCAATAAAGCGATGCTCTCGCTCTGCCTTTTCTGGATCATCGGCAGATTCGACGACTTCCATTGCGAAATGGGTGAGTAGATTCATATCTCTCCTCGAAAGACTACAGCGGATGGAGACGGCAACGGATTTGATTCGCCTGTTGCCTACAAAGTTTGTCATCGTGTACAGTTTTTCGTCGACGAGCGGGAACAATCCGCTCCTGTCTGAATCCGTTGTAGTATGCGTCTCAAACTACACCTCCGCTGTCACAAAGGCCGAAGCAACCCGGCGACCAACAATCTGGTCAATCTCCTGTTCAAGCGTACTCAGAAACTGCCTGAACTGGGATGCGTCAACCGATAGGGTGCTGCCCACATAGGCAGGAGTTGTCCCGCCGACGCGTATCATCACACGGATGGTCACTTCCCCTTCGCCATCCGGCGAGAGTTCTGCATCCAGGAGGGCGAACTCGAAGTCCAATTCTGAGGGAACAAAAACAAACGGCTCGGTATCGTCGAACAGATCGTCGCCTCCCGCAGCGCAAGAATCCAGAAAATTCCGCGCATCAGCCAACAACTGTTGATAGCTGCGCAGCGGGAGCGTTGGTGTGCGTTCCGGTTTTACGAAGAGTTCCTGCCGGTTGACAACGAGACGCACTGACAATTCGCTGCGCATCCACTCCTCGTCCGGGAATTCGAATCCCAGAGGCGTCAAGCGAAATGTGGAATGTGCGGTTCTGAGTTCAGCCATTCGATTCACCGCCACCCGTAGTTGCGGACCAGATTGCGTATTTCCCGTTTTGATACGTCAGCCAGCACTGTTACGATTCCTTCGTCATCAACGATAACAATATCATAGCCATTCGTTCTACGCTGTTTCACAAAAACCTGTGCGCCGTCGTCCTGCACAAAGCGCTGGGAGAAGTTGTCGATCACATCGTCCACATCTACAGGGCGATCTGCCAGCCGACGGGTCGCGTGTTTTGTCAATCGTCTGCCGCCCGGTGTGTGCTTGTACTCCTCCACGGTCAAACCTCATCGAGTGAGTCTGAATCCGCTCAAATCCGCCCGCTCCGCCAAATCCGCGTTCTATGCTTTCTTAAGCCGCAAACCGTTTCAAAACGAGTGTCGCGTTCTGCCCGCCCAGACCGAAGCCATTGCACAGGCCCGCGTCCACCCAGTGTTGCCGGCTACGGTTGGGCACGTAGTCCAGGTCGCACGCCGGGTCGGGGATCTCGTAGTTGATGGTGGGCAGGATGCGGTTCTCCTGCATGGCTTTGACCAGCACAGCCGCGCTCTGCGCGCCAGCCGCGCCCATAGAATGGCCGATGCTGCTTTTGATGCTGGTGATAGGAATGGCGTAGGCCGCTTCCCCAAAGACCCGTTTGATGGCTGCGGTTTCCATTGTATCGTTGAGCAGTGTCCCCGTGCCGTGAGCCACAATCCAGTCGATATCGTTGGGGGCCAGACCGCTCTCGGCCAGGGCCAGAGACATACAGGCCGTTGCGCCCGTGCCCGTGGGTTCGGGCGCTACCATATCGTAAGCATCCTCACTCAGGGCGTAGCCGGCAAACTCGGCCAGGATCGTTGCGCCGCGAGCCTGGGCGTGTTCCAGACTTTCCAGCACAAAGACGCCCGCGCCCTCGCCCACCACCATCCCGTCCCGATTGCCGCTGAAGGGAGCGCATGCTCGCTCTGGATTGGCGTTGTTGGTGCTGGCCGCGCCCAGACGGCTAAAAGTGGTGATGATCATTTTGGAGAGATAGCCCTCCACACCGCCCGCGATCATCACATCGGCGTCACCCCGCTGCACCCGCCGTGTCGCCTCGCCGATGGCGGTGATGCCCGTGGCGCAGGCCGTCACCTGGCTGTTGGTCGGCCCCGTGACGCCGAATTTGATGGCAACGAAAGTGGGCGTGCTGCTGATGAGAGCCGCGGTGCCGTTGGCCGGGTTGAAACGCCGCGGCCCGCCCTCGGCCAGTTTGGCGCTCTCCTCCTCCACAATGTCCCAGCCGCCAAAGGCCAGGCCGATCTCCACGCCTATGCGCCGCCGGTCTTCCTGCTCCCAATCCAAACCGGCCATGCGCACGGCGTCTTGGGCTGCTTTGTAGGCGAACTGGGTGGCGCGGCCTGTGCGCCGGGCCTCTTTGCGGTCCATATATGCGGATGGTTCCCAATCATTCACCCGGGCATTGATTTGCGTGGGGAATTCCGTGGCGTCCCAGTGGGTAATGGCGCTGGTGCCAGATTTTCCCGCAACCAGCCCCGCCCACGAGCTTTCCAGATCGTGGCCCAGGGGAGTGATCAGCCCCACGCCAGTGATGACGACGCGGCGGGCAGGGTTTGCAGCGGGAGAATGTCCGTTCTTGTTCATAAGTGTATCCAATATTTCAATAGATGCTGCTAGGAGAATTGTGCATCAATACATAACACGACGAGGCGGCTATTGTCAATGATCGGTGAAGGCTTCGCATGGCAAGTAGGGTGGTGAACACGAAATGAAACCGACGGATTTCCTGTCAAAAGAGGAAACGTGAAACGTGAGATCAGTGGCCTTTCTCACGTTTCACGTTTCACTTCCTGTTTGGGATGTGCCACCTTACGCGACACGCAATACGTTCTTATCGCATCGTCAACGCCATCACGGCCTTCTGGGCGTGCAGCCGGTTCTCCGCCTCGTCGTAGACCACCGAATTCGGCCCGTCGATCACCCCGTCGGTGACTTCGATGTTGCGGTCGGCAGGTAGACAGTGCATGTAAATGGCATTTTCCTTGGCCAGGGCCATACGCCGCTCGTCGGTAATCCAGTCGGTGTACTGCTTGCCGATGGCCGCGCTCTCCGCGTTGTCGCTGGTGGTGAGCAGCGCGCCCCAACTCTTGGGGTAGACAATATCCGCGTCCACAAAGCCCGCGTCGAACTCGTCCAGCATCTCAAAGCTGCCGCCGTGCTTGCGCACATTGTCTTTGGCCTGCTGTACAATCTCCGGCATCAGTTTGTACTCCGGCGGATGGGTCAGCCGCACATTCATCCCGAAGCGGGTCATCTGCAAAATCAGGCTCTGGGGTACGGAGATGGGTTTCTGGTAGCTGCTGGCGTAGGCCCAACTGACGTTGATGGTTTTGCCCTGAGGATCGCCCACCTTTTCGATAATCGTCATCAGATCGGCCAGAATCTGGAAGGGGTGGTAGACGTCGCACTGCATATTCAGCACAGGCACCCGGCTGGCCGCGGCCACGTCGTTGATATATTTGTTGCCGAAATTCCAGTCACACTGGCGGATGGCGATGCCGTCGTAGTAGCGCCCGTAGATTTCGCCGATCTCTTTGGCCGTGTCGCCGTGGCTGATCTGGGTCGTCGTGCTGTCAATGAAGGCCGCGTGGCCGCCCATCTGGGCCATGCCCACCTCGAAGCTGGAGCGGGTGCGAGTGCTGGTGAAGAAGAAGAGCAGGGCCAGGGTTTTGGCCTCCAGCAAGGGGTGGCGGATGCCCAGCGCCCGATCCCGCTTGAGTTTGAAGGCCACGTCCATGACCGTCTCGATATCTTCTTTGCTGAAATCCATGTCGCTGATGAAGTCGCGACCGCGCAGGTCTGTTTGCATTGAGTACATCTCCTCTGAATCTGCTGTTTGGAAATAAATCTCGTGGTGCGTAGTGCGTGGTGCGTGTACTCGTTCAGGATCAGATAACTCATCTGCACACCTGAGGCAGAGCGATGCAGAGTGGAATCGACGCCACTACTGCTTGACGCACCACGCACTACGCCTTTACAATGCGTGTTCCCGTCTCCCCGGCCAGCGCCCGCTCCAGATTCTCCGGATCGGTGATCAGACACCAGGCGTCGGTGTTCTCGCTCTCTTCCAGAAATTCGATGCAGGCGTCAATTTTGGGCCGCATACTGCCGGGGGCAAAGTGACCCTCCTCCCGGTAGCGCCTGGCCTCGGCGACGGTCATCACATCCACAGCCTTTTGATCGGGCTTGCCGAAGTTGATGGCCACCTGTTCCACGCCTGTGCTGATCAGAAACAATTCCGCGCCCAACTGACGGGCCAGGAGGCTGCTGGCCCGGTCTTTGTCGATGACCGCGGAGACGCCGCGCAGCTCCCCCTTGTGGTTGCGCACCACCGGAATCCCGCCGCCGCCGCAGGCCACCACAATCCAGCCCAGGTCGATGGCCTGTTGGATGGCTTTCAACTCGACGATTTCTATGGGCAGCGGCGAGGCGATGACCCGCCGCCAGCCCCGGCCCGCATCCTCCACCACCCGCCAGCCCGTCTTCTCAAAGACCCGGGCCGTCTTCTCGTCCAGAAAGCCGCCGATGGGTTTGCTGGGGTTGGCAAAGGCCGGGTCGTTCTCGTCTACCCGCACCTGTGTCACAATTGTGATGGTCTGTTTGGGGATGTTGCGCTGGAAAAAGTCGTTGTTCAGCGCCTGTTGCAGCATATAGCCGATGGCCCCCTGGGTGTCGGCCACAATCAGGCTGAGGGGCGTTGTGTGGACTTCGTGCGTGGCCAGTTCGTTGCGGCGCAGGATGAAACCTACCTGGGGTCCGTTGCCGTGGGTGATGACTGCGCGCCAGCCCTTTTCCACCATTCCGGCGATGTGGCCGGTGGTCTGGCGCACGGCATCCCACTGGTGGGCCACTTCCGGGTGATTGTTGTCCTGTATCAGCGAATTGCCGCCGATGGCGACGACGGCGAGGGGCGATTGGGTGGGCATAGGACCTCGTGTAGAATAACGAGCGGACGACGGATGGACGACGACGGACGGACGACGACAGACCGCGGCGGAGACGGTGGACGCAATCTTCGATTTAGAGAATCAGACTCTCCCCAATCTCCTGTAGATCGGCAAGAAACTGCTCCACATCCGGCGCAGAAATCCAGCGGATCAAGCGCCAGTCGTCTTCTGTGGCGGTGCAGAGAACCCGGGCCAGGTCGGCGTGAAAGATACCGGCGGCTTTGCTGTCGGCCCCGGTGATGGCATCCTCCAGAGAGAGACCCATTTTCGTGCAGAATCCCCAGATGTCGGCCAGGTCTTTGGGCTGCTCGCGGTCGATGAGCGCCGTGACTTTGTTGGCCAGAATGTTTTCGGCGGTGTCGATGGGGCCAAGCAGCGGGTGTTTGTACACTGTACCGACGCGAGAGGGCACGTCCTTGACCAGATCGATTCTGAGTTCGACTTCTTCTCGCCGCACCGTCAAACCGACATAGCTTTCACCTCGCAAGCGAACGCGCGTTTGCCAGACCGGTCTGCGGATCAATTCATCTACGATCAATTCTGCCCACAAAGTGAAACGGTCATCGTAATTGACAAAAAGGTCCAAATCATCCGAGTACCGGTGATGCAAATATCCGCGTGATGCCGCGGTTCCTCCTGTCAGATAGAAGCCAGTTTGCAACGATGTAAGCACAGCAAGCACTTCATCCTGCAAAGGATAGAGGAAATGCTCGTAATGGTTATTGTCCATCGTGAATCAGCTCCGGGTGGTGTTGGGGCAACCACTGAACTAAGAAATCAATTCCTCGGCGGCGTTCTTTCATACGTAATTTATCTCTCCAGCGGGACCAATCCTGCGCAAGCGCAGGAAAACCGAGCCGCCGGATGATTTCCCGATAGGGCGCGTAGTTCAACAAACGGATTACGGCCCAGTCCCGGCCCAACCGCCCCAGCGTCACCTCCCCGTCCAACATTGCCTGGAAAGTCGCCTCGTCGATGTCGTAATCCCACACATACCAAAGGCGCTTGCCTGGTTGTGTCTTCTCTTCCCCGTCCATTCTCGTTTCCTGCTTTCCAATCGGTTGTACACGAATGGGCATACCCATAATCGATGAAAACGGGAACGCAGATTATGCCGAGAGCGCAGATTTCGCGGATTAAATCCGTGCAAATCCTGACTATCCGTGTAATCCGTGTCCTTATTTTCCAATCAACGCCGGCAGCACCGCGTAAAACTCCGTTGCCTTCACCACTTCGTCCAGGGAAACGCTGTCCAGAACGGTGTGCGCGGTCACTTCGTCGCCGGGGCCG
>JACQGT010000555.1 GCA_016199425.1 Chloroflexota bacterium | reverse complement strand
CGGGGATGCGAAAGCCGCCGCCGATCTCCACCAGTTCGCCCCGGCTGATGACCACTTCCCGCCCGGCGCAGAGCGCGGAGAGGACGAGAAAGACCGCGCCGGCGTTGTTGTTCACCACCAGCGCATCTTGCGCGCCGGTCAACTCGCGCAGAAGCTGGCGGGCGTGGGTGTGGCGGCTGCCCCGCTCCCCCGCGGCCACGTCGTATTCCAGATTGTTGTAGCCGGTGGCAATGGCAGCGATGGCCTGGCGCGCCGCTGTGCTGAGAGGGGCGCGGCCCAGATTCGTGTGGATGATCACACCCGTGGCGTTGATGACGGCGCGCAGGGAGGGCTGGTTGCTGCGTTCCAGCCCAGCGGCGAGGGCGTCGATGAGCGCGGTTTCGCTGGGTGCTGCTTCCCCGCGCTGAATGGCGGCTCTGCTCTCGTCCAGCAGGGCGCGGATGGCGTCGGTCACCTGTTCCGCGCCGTAGCGCGCTATCAGGTCCGATACCTCTGGGCGGTGCAGCAGAGCATCTACGCTGGGCAGTTTGCGGTATTCGGCTGTGGAGGTCGCGGACGGGGTGTTGGCCATTGACTCTATTCCATTCAAATTCGGGGTGCTCGATTCCGGGAATGGCCCAGCATCTGTCTGTACGCTGGAGATCGTCTGGGCCATTCCCGGAATCAGTACCAGGCGTCCCATTCGTCAACAAAAAGGCCAGCCCGGATAGGCTGGCCTGCGCTTGCCCGCTGGGCGGTGTGGGCGAAGAGGGACTCGAACCCCCGACTTCCTCCTTGTAAGGGAGGCGCTCTAACCAACTGAGCTATTCGCCCGTGGAGAAAAGAAGGACACGGATTGACACGGATTGTCAGGATTTACACGGAGTACTATACCCGGAGTGTGGGCTGTTGTCAAAGAATGGCGGGAGGTGTAGGTTGAGTTCTTGCCGCCGGAAAGGATGGAACGCCCCGGAGCGTGCGCGGCAAGAACCCAACAGCGCGCCGGACGTGTTAGCGTTGGGTGAACCCTAATCTGTTGGCGGGGTACTGGCTATTGTGGGAGCGGGGTTCACCCAACCTACAATTGGCAAATGGCCCGCGTCACCCGCGAGAGAATGCGCCGGGATAGGGTATACTATCAAAAGGCAGTGTACCGGAACGGCGAAAATGGAACGCGGAGCGTCCGCAGAGTCTTCCCACGTGGAGCGATGGGAACAGGCAAAAATCAGAACACAGATTTCGCAGAAACCGCAGATTTACGCAGATTGTATCCGTGTTCATCAGTGGCTCATTTTCAAAACAGGAGTCGTGCGATGGAACTCTCCCTACTGTTGGCAAAACTGATGGGTCCCGTCTTTGCCCGTTTCCTCTTTGCCTATGCCCTGCGCAAAGTCGATCTGAAATTCATCACCGGCGGCGACATCGCCGAGACGCTGGCCGACAGCCTGGACATCGGCGGGGTGGTGGACGAGCTGAGCGGCGGCGACCGCAAAGCCAGACGCAACGCGCAGCACATCTTCGACACAATCGGCGATGAGGTGGCCGAGCGGGTGGCCGCACTCTTCGTCGGGGAGAACGCAGCGCCGGCGCAGGGAGAAGTGGAGCAGGCGGTGGAAGCGGCCAAAGCGGTGATGGAGCGCCGTGCCCTGCCCCTCCTCATCGAGAGCCGCTTCGAGCGCATCGCCTTTCGCCAGAAGTTGAGCGCCACTCCGCCCCCGGCCCCCGGCTGGTCCGCGCAGCAGCGGGATTACTACAGCCGTCTCCTCGCCATCAGCGCCGACGCTCTCTTTGCGGCCGCCGAGCAGATTCCCCACTTTACCCGTGACACCACCGGCCAGTTGTTGCAGGACACCGGTCACCTGCTGGACGGGATGCGCCAGGGGCTGACCAACCAGCGCGAGATTCTGGCCCAGAGCTACGGCGTGCAGAGCCGCGACCAGCACAGCCAGTTTGAGCAGGACTACCGCACCAGTCTGGCCAGCACTCTGGACAAACTGCGGCTCTTTGGCGTGCCGCTGGTGGATGGGGCGCGCCAGCCCTTGAGCGTGGCTTTTGTCAAAATGCGTTTGGCCCGCAGCAGCGACGAGCCAGAGCCGGAGGAGATGGACGCCCGGTTGCTGTGGGAGCGCCAGCCCCAGCGTACAGAAATTCTCTCCGTCGCCGAAGCCTTCTCCCGCAGCCGCCGTCTGGTCGTCATCGCCCCGGCCGGGCTGGGCAAAACGACCCTCCTGCGCTGGGCTGCGGTGCAGATGGCCCGCAATCAGTCGAGGGAGGAAATCCCCCTCTGGCAGGGACGGCTGCCCTTCTATCTGCAACTGCGCGACTACAGCCGGGCGAAGCTGCCCGCCATCGCCGACCTGCCCCTGGCCTACGGGGCCGACGGGATGGAACTGCTGGCCGGTTCTGTGCCCGCGGGCTGGGCCAGAGAGCAGTTGCGCCAGAAACGGGCCGCCATCTTTGTGGACGGGTTGGACGAAATCAACGAGGAGAAACGCCAGGAGGCCATCGCCTGGGTGGAGAAGCTGTTGGAGATAGCGCCGGAGACCCTTTTTGTCCTCTCCGGGCGACCCGCGGCAGTGGATCGGGAGAGCGCCCAGCCTGAACTGACCCGCCTGGGCTTTGATTTTGTGCGCCTGCAACCCCTGGACGACGAGATGATCGACGGCTTTGTAGCCCAGTGGCACGGGGCGATGACCGACACCAACTGCAAGTACGCTGACAAAAGCCGCATCCCCGACCGGGAGAAACGGCTGCGCGCCGCCCTGGCCCGGCGGCCCGAACTGCGCCAGCTTGCCGCCACCCCGCTCATCGCCGCGATGCTCTGCGCGCTCAACCTGACCGAAGATCGGGAATTGCCCCGGGACCGCATCCGTCTCTACAACCGCTGTGTGGATATGCTGCTGGATCGGGACGAGGCGCGGCAGGTGGACACGTCGGGCTATGGCATTTCTCTGCGCGCCGAGAGCGCGCGCCGCCATCTGGGCCAGATCGCCTTCTGGATGCTGGAACGGGAGCAGTCCACGATTGCCCGCAGCGACGCGGCGCGGCTGATCGGGAATCAGGGGCTGGACGGGGAGAAGATCGCCTGCTATCTGGCCGAGCGTTCCGGGCTGTTGCAACCCCAATCCCAGGAGGTCTACGACTTCGCCCACCGCACCTTTCAGGAATTTCTGGCCGCGCAGCACATCGCGGCCAGCCACCGGGTGGTGCAGGTGGCCAAGCAGTATGCCGGGCAGAAGGCGTGGCGGGAGACGATCTCTCTGCTGGCCGGTTTTGTGCAGCCGGGGGATCAGAAGGAACTGTTGGAAACGCTGCTGACCGCCGCTTCCACGGACCCCAAAGAATCTCGTACCTATCATCTGTTGGCCTGGGCCTTTTGGGAACTGTTGGACCAGCGTACCGCCGAGGCCGATGGTCTGATGGCGCAACACGCCGCCGGTCTTTGCCAAAATAACGGTCGATACCTGGACCTGAGTTCTACGCAGGTGGGGGATGTGACGCCCCTGGCGGGGTTGACCAGCCTGCAATCCCTGGACCTGAGGAATACGCAGGTGGGGGATGTGACGCCCCTGGCGGGGTTGACCAGCCTGCAATACCTGTACCTGATGGATACGCAGGTGATGGACGTGGCAACCCTAGCCGGGTTGACCAGCTTACAACGTCTGGACCTAAATGATACGCAGGTGGTGAATGTGCCGCTCCTGGCGGGGTTGACCAGCCTGCAATCCCTGTCCCTGGGTGATACGCAGGTGGGGGATGTGACGCCCCTGGCGGGGTTGACCGGCCTGCAATCCTTGTCCCTGAGGAACACGAAGGTAGTGGATGTGACGCCCCTGGCGGGGTTGACCGGCCTGCAACGTCTGGACCTGATGAATACGCAGGTGGGGGATGTGACGCCCCTGGCGGAGTTGACCAGCCTGCAATATCTGGACTTAATGGATACGCAGGTGGTGGATGTGACATCCCTGGCAGGGTTGACCAACCTGCAATTCCTAGATTTAAGGAATACACAAGTAGACGATGTCGCCTGCTTAATGACCCTGTCCAGTCTACAGACGCTAGACCTGACTGGTACGCAGATATCAGACGTCACGCCCCTGGCGGCGTTGGATAGTTTGGGCTCGTTGGATCTGACTGGCGTCGAGATTGTCGACCTATCGCCTCTACAAGAACGCATTTCAACTGGAAGTTTAGTTATCGAACTTAGCGAAGAACAACTCACACTATTTCAGAGTCATTTGAGCGATTTGAATATAGTCAAATTATCTATAGGGAATGTAAAGACTCTGCAAACCGTTGTGGCTGCCTTAAGCACACTAAACACCCTGCAGTTCATTGACCTAAGTGACACGAAGATTGAGGATGTGACGACTCTGGCGACCCTAACCAATTTGCGATACTTGAGTCTGAATGATACACAGGTTGCAGACGTGGCACCATTGATGTATCTGGACGGTCTGCAAGAACTGAGTATTAGGAATACGAAGGTGGCAGATGTAATGCCCCTTGCGGTCTTGACTAGCCTGGAAACTTTGGACCTGAGTGGTACCGAGGTGGAGGATTTGAAACCTCTATCAGCCTTGAAGAGTCTGCAATCACTGAACCTATGTTTTACGCATGTGGAAGATGTGGCACCCCTGTCAGCCTTGACAAGCCTGCGAGTGTTGTATCTAACTGGTACGAACGTGGATAATCTCTCTCCTCTGGTGGGCTTGTCAACGTTGCGTTCCCTATACCTAAGTGGCACGCATGTGGAGGATGTGGGACCCCTAGCAGCCTTGACTAACCTGGAAGAGTTGTACCTCATGAATACGCCGGTGGCAGATGTCTCGCCGTTGGGTGGTTTGACCGGTCTGCAAGAACTGTACCTGATGAATACACAGATTGAAGATGTGTCTCCCCTAGTGGGTTTAACTAGCCTGAAAAAACTAGATTTGAGGTATACAAATGTAAAGGATGTGACGCCCCTGGCCCATTTGAAGAATCTGACGATTTATTGGTGAAGGGGGAAGGGATGACAGAATCGTGCGAGAGTCATCCCTTCCTCCCTTTTTCCCTTCTCTTATTCGAATAGCGTTTCATCCTCGTCCTCCCCCTCCTCCTTCAACAGCACCGGTCTTCCCCGCCCGCCGCCCAGATCGGGGCCGACGACGCCTTTGGCTTCCAACTGTTCCATCAGCCGCGCCGCTTTGGGATAGCCGATGCCCAGTTTGCGCTGGACAAAGCTGGTGCTGCACGCCGTCTGGCCGCGGATGGCGTCGATGGCGTCCAGGAGCAGTTCGTCCTCGTCTTCCATGCGCTCCAGCAACCCCATCCAGGGCGCAACTTTCACCCTCGGCCCGCCGGGATTTTCTTCCGCGTCGCGGGTCTTCCAGAACTGGACGACTTTTTGAATCTCGCCATCCGACACCCAGCAGCCCTGGACACGGGCCAGCTTGGCCGCATCCGGGCGCATAAAGAGCATATCGCCCCGGCCCAGCAGCCGCTCTG
>JACQGT010000563.1 GCA_016199425.1 Chloroflexota bacterium | reverse complement strand
GGCGTCGACCAGCTTCCCCCTTCCCGATTGGTGTAGTAAATCTCCTCCTCGTTGACGTCATACCAGACCACGTGAGGGGCGCCATTGCCATCCAACGCCAATTGGGGGCGATTGGCGTACTGGCCCGGCGGGCTGATGCGCTCCCAGGGCAGCCAATCTTGTCCGCCATCCGTTGTGCGCCGGCAGTAGATGGCAAAGGCGGGATAATCCTCCGTGGAGGTCATCTCCCAGACCAGATGGACATCCCCGGCGGCGTCCACGGCCAGGTCCGGCCCCGCCGCCGTCTCCCACTCGTGGGAGAGGAAAGTTGGCGTCAGCCAGCCGGAAGGGGTCAGCCGGGTGTAGTAGATGCGGTCGCCGCTCTCGGCGTCGTGGGCGTACCAACTGACGTGGGGCGCGCCGTCCGGCCCCAGAGCGATGGCGGGCCAGGAACTGTTGAAACCGGGCAAAGAGAGGGAGTAGGGATTGGACCAGCGGATGCCGTTCCAGTGGCTGTAGAGGATGTCGATGGGGCCTGTGCCCTGGCTCCACACCGCGTGCAGATCGTCGGCGGCGCGCCCGGCCAGATCGGGTGAATCGGCCAGGGATTGGCTGCTCTCCACCTCGGCCTGGGAAATTTGGTTGGCGGGCTGCTCGCCGTAATAAATCTGGGCGATGCCAGCCTCGTCGCCGCCGGACCAGAGCAGAGCCAGGCGAGCCGGATGCAACTGGCCGCTGGCCGGTCGCACAAAGTCCCCGGCGCTTTGGGCGCTGTCCGGCGCGGGTATGCCCAAGATGCGCACGCCCGCTGAAAGTTGTTCGCCATCCCAGCGCGCGTAGTAAAGGCGAAAGGCATAGATGCCGCTGTTGTTGGAGATGTTGTTGTTCCACAGAAAGTACACGTTGCCGTTGCTATCGGCCACAGCCTGGGGGAAGAGCGCGCCGGAACGATAGGAGATACGCCGGGGCTGGGGCAGCCAGGCCGAGCCGTCCCAGCGCTGGTAGAGGATGCGGTCGAAGATGTGGACGCCCTGGCCCAGATTGGTGTCCTCCTCCATCCAAATCACGTGGGGATGGCCGTCGCCGTCCAGGGCCAGCGCCGAGAGAAAAGAGTAGGTGGCGGTCTGGGAGATGTTGACCGGCGTTGTCCAGCCTGCTCCGCTCTGGCGGGCGTAGTAAATCTGATAGGCGTTCAGATCGCCGGGGTCGCCGCTGGTGTTGCCATCCCAGACCAGATGCATGCGCCCATCCCCGTCGAAGGCCAGGGCTGCCGTGTCCAGCGTACCGGTTTGCAAGGGCAGCGCCGTCGGGGTGGACCAGTCTGTTCCGTTCCAGACCGCGTGGTAGATAGCGTCGCCGTAGCCGTCGATGTCTGTGTCCGCCGCCCACACCGCGTGGATGTCGCGTCCAACTACAGCCAATGCCGGCGGCCCCACGGAAAGCGTTGTGCTGATAGAGGAAAGGGCCCGGGGCGCGCTCCACTCGTCCCCATCCAGGACGGCAACGAACATTTGCGAGCCAAACTCGATGCCGAGAATCGAAATCACATCCACCCAGAGCGCCACCGCCTGGTCCCGATCGTTGACCGCGATTTTGACGCTGAGCGTGCGCGCCTCACTGTTGGAAAGATTGCGCGGCGTCTCCCACTGCACCCCATCGCCGGCGGTGTAGAAGGCTTCTTCGCTACCGTTCTCCTTTTGCAGCCAAACTGTGTGAATCCGCCCCCGGCTGTCGCGCGCGCCGCTGGGCTGGTTGGCGTCCAGGCTGCCCGCGGTCACCTGGGAACGCTGCACCCAGCCGTAGCCGGGCCGGGGCCAGGCCAGAAGGAAACCGGCCACGCAGATAGCGAGCGTCAGAAGATAGAATGTGCGTTTCATCGCGCGTTCCTCCTGTCCGGTACTTGTAGGGCGGATTGGTAATCCGCCCGCTCTGGGCGGAATGGCATTCCGCCCTACGATTTTCGCCTAACGGCCAAGCAGAGGCAGAAAGAGCGACCGATTGGCTGCAAAGAGACGGAAGGTCCCCAGCCGTTTGGTGGCAAGCACCACTTCGTTGCGTTCGGGATGGGCAACAGATGGCTGCTCTACCCATTGCTTTGCCTGCGCATCATACCAGAAGATGCCCAAAGCCTGGGGGTCTGCGCCGCCCAGCCATTCTCCAGATAGGTCAGAATGAGCAGATAGGGGCGCTGGCTCTGGTTGACAGCGCCGGAGGCCCATAGGGTATAGGCCACACTCAGCCCCCGGCGACCCGGCGGGTCCGCCACCGGCGCGGCGGTCTCGATGACCAGCAGATAGGTCAGATCCGCGTCAAAGCTGGCTTTGTCCAGAGAGAGGGTAAAAAAGCCATTCTGAGTGCTCAGCCGGGCCGCCTCGTCGTACAAGAGCGGCCAACGCTCGTAATGGCGTTCACCGCCGCTCACCGTCTGGCTCAACTCGCCAGTGGTGGTGATCTCGACTGTGCCGGCCACAGCCGCGGGCGAAGCAAAGAAATTGTCCAGGGTGTAACGGTAGAGCTTCTCGTCGCTGTCGAAAGTCATCGCGTAGGAGTGTTTGTGGCTGGTGGGTCCCTGATCGGCGTTGACGTAAACCGGCCGCGCCTGCTCGGACAGACCGCCGGCGCTGACGATCAGCGCGCTCTCGTTGAGTCCCGAACCGGGGATCGCCACCAGATAGGGGTTGAAATCGGGTTGGCCGGCCGCAGGTGTGGCGGTTTCCTGCGCGGCCAGCCCGCCCGCGCTGCCCCCCAGACAGACGAATAAAAGCACAAAGAGTATGGGGCGCACCCGGTCTATCACTTGCATTTCCTGCTCCTTCCGCTACAATGGCTCTGGACACGATTCCGGGAATCGGCCACAGATTCTCTCGGCCTTCCCGTCATCGTCTGGCCGATTCCCGGAATCAAAGGATTCACACAAATTGTGCTCCTCTACCCTGCCGGACCCACTGGCCGACCCCGCCGCCCAACAGCTATTGGCCGACTTTTTCGCGCTGCTGGGCGAACGCCGCTTCCAGGCGTGCCAGGAACGTTTGCGGCGGTTTGACGAGACAGCCCCAACACCGGCGAAAGAGCAGATTCTTCTCTACTGCGCGGCCATTCTGCGCAACGAAGAAAACCGCTGGGATCAGGGCGAAACCGTCCTGCTGGCTCTGCTGCGCCAGCCTTTGCACCCCAACCTCTCCATGCGCGCCTGGAACGCTCTGGGCATCGCCGTGGAACATCTGGGCCGCCTGGACGAGGCCGCCGAAGCCTATGAACGGGCGCTGGAACTGGCCCAGCGCAGCGGCGATTCCCTCTACTGGGCCCGGGTCGCCAAAAACCGAGCCATCTGCACCATCCGGGCCGTGGAAGCCGGTGTTGTCCCGCCGGAACGCCTGCTCGCCTGTCGAACTGATTTGGAACAGACCATCGGGATTTTTCATAGCGCAGACGAACGGCTGCTGGAAGGGCGCAGTTGGAATGAGTTGGGGGCCACCTTCAAGGCGACCGGTGACTGGGCCCAGGCCCTGGAATGCTATGCAAAGGACCGGGCCATCTGCGCCGCGCTGGAAGACCGGCACGGGCTGGCCGCTTCCCTCAACAACAGCGGCGAGGCGCTCAACGCTCTGGGCCGCTACGCCGAGGCTGAATCGT
Source organism: Chloroflexota bacterium (assembly GCA_016199425.1). GTDB lineage: Bacteria > Chloroflexota > Anaerolineae > Caldilineales > Caldilineaceae > JACQGT01. The sequence continues at coordinate 1,087 of JACQGT010000563.1, read as the reverse complement.
TGCTGGCCCAGGCCGCGGCGGGCTTTGCCGCCAGCGACGACGCCTTCGAGCAGGCCGACGCGCTGACCAACTGGGGCAACGCGCTGGCCGGTCTGGGCAGAGCAGAGGCAGCCCGTCGGGCCTATGCGGGGGCCATTGGCTGCGTGGAAGATGTGCGCCGATCCATCCACAGCTATACGGCGCGCATGGACTTCTTCGCCACTCAAACCCGCATCTACGGCGCACGGATCGCCCACGCCCTGCGCCTGGGCCAGACCGAGGCGGCGTTTCACGTGGCCGAGCGCGCCCGGAGCCGGGGTATGTTGGAATTGCTGGGCGGTCAGGTGCAGGATGCAACGCCGCTGACCGCGCAAGAGGCACTCTCGTTGCTGCCCGCGGACACAGGGTTGCTGGCCTGGTTTGCTCTGGAAAAGCAACTGGTGGGCTTTGCCCTCAGCCCCAGCCGCGGGGTGCGGGCCGTCCGCCTCCCCATCGCGCCCACAGAGCTGATCAACGGCTCTTTCGACAGCCGGGGTGCTCCCCGCAGCCTGACGCCAGACCTGGCAGGCCGCCTGACATCGCCCTGGCTGCTGGCCCATCTGCACGATCGGCTCGTGGCTCCTCTGCTGGCAGAGCTACCCCCGTGCGAACAGCTGGTGCTTGTACCCCACGGCCCACTCCATTGGCTGCCCCTGCACGCCGCCTTCAACCGGACCACAGGCCGTCACCTGTGCGACGACTACGACCTGCTCTATGCGCCCAGCGCCACCATTCAACTGGCGCAACTGCAATCCCGCCAGATGGATAGCGGGCGGTCGGGTGTGCTGGCCCTGGCCTGCGCCGACCACTCCTTGCGCCACGTCCAGGCCGAAGTCCACGACGTGGCGCGTATCAGCCAGGGGTTGGCGTTGAGCGGCCAGGCGGCCAGCCTGGCAACACTGGCCCAAGAGTCACAGAATTTCCGCTGGCTGCATCTGGCCGGTCACGCCCACTACGTGGCCCACGCGCCATTGGCCAGTGGCGTAGACCTGGCCGATGGCCGTCTGACTGCCCAACAACTGCTGCAAGGGCCAGACCTGGGCTTTGCCCTGGCCTGGGTGAATGGATG
>JACQGT010000562.1 GCA_016199425.1 Chloroflexota bacterium | reverse complement strand
GTGGCTGGCAATGCGCCGGCGCAGAAAGCTGGGCAGCATCCGTAGAAAGGCTGGCCCGCCCCCGTATTGGCTGGCGTGGGCTTTGCTGGCCGCGTCCTTTTGCCGGGCATAGGCAGCCACATTGATTTTGGCGTGGACAGGCGTCTCCCAGCGGCTGATTTCCACCAGATCGATGTCCTGGTTGCGCCCGATTCTGCTGGGGTCTTTGCCGGTCCAACGCATCACTTGGACGACGACTTTCAGCAGCCGTTTGTCGAAGGCTGTGTAATAAAGCTTTTGGGGCGTATAGGGTGGCAGACCGTTGCTGTTACGCGCCGGGTCGCTCTGCCCGGCGACGTGAAAGGCCGCGGTCATCGCCTCGCAGCAGCGGATGTGATCCGGATGGCCGTAGCCGCCGAAGGGGTCGTGGGTGAGGATGACCTGGGGGCGCAGACGGCGGATGTAGTCCACCAGTTCGGCAGTCAGCGTCTCCACCGGCCGTTGGATCAGCGCCAGGGGGTGTTCGTTGTCGGACGAGCCGCGCATCCCGCTGTCCCGGTAGGGGAGATCCCAGATGCTGGTGATGCCCAGCGCCACGGCCGCGTTGGAGAGTTCCTCGCCCCGTTCCTGGGCCAGAGTGCGCCCGTCCTGCCGTGCGTGGCTATCCTCCACCGAACCAGCATCCCCGTCCGTGGCGATAATGACGTGGACATCAGCGCCCTCGGCGGCATAGCGGGCCAGCGTTCCACCGGGGCCAAAACTCTCGTCGTCCGGGTGGGCAAAGAGGCACAGAAGTGTACGTTTTTCCATTTAGCGTTCTCCTTGCAAAAAGTCCCAAATGATTCCATGCACCACCTGCTCCACCGGTGCGCGGTCGTCGGTAAAAATGGGTGTGTCTTGCGGCGGTGTGGCGTTGCGTGCGCGGCGGGTTGCTTCCACCGCAAAGTTGCGGAATTCGGCGGGCAGACTGTCCGGCAGGGCAGCGACATTCGCCTGGAAAGCAGCCAACGTAAACGGCTGTCCCGTCGCCACCACCAGCGAATTGCCCAGATCGTCCACCGGCCCCGGCTCGTCCACCACAAAGACAGTAGGGAAAATCTTGCCTACCGTCTGTGACAGTGCATCCACCAGCGCGTAGTTGCGGGTCGTGCGTCCCACATTGATGGCGACGACGCCCCGCTCGCTCAGATGGCTACGGACCAGCGCGAAAAACTCGACAGTTGTCAGATGAAAGGGAATGTACGGCGGGCGATAGGCATCCACCAGAATCAGATCGAAACGGCTGTCCGCGGGTTGCTGCTGAAGCCAGCGGCGGCCATCCCCGGCGATGGCGGTCAGATTAGGCTGGTCCATCCCGAAGAAGCGTTCGCCGACTTCAAGAATCTCCGGGTCCAGTTCCACGCCGGTGATGGGCCACGGGCCGTAGACATCCGTATACAGCCCCGGCACAGTCCCCGCGGCCAGCCCAATCACCAGCGCCCGTTCGCTACTCTCCAATCCCCAATCTCTATTCTCCGTACGAAAGAGGGGGGCCAGCAAAAAATAGTCCCAAATTCCCTGGCTCAACCGGCTCTCCGGGTGGTAGACACTGTGGATGCCCACCCCTTCGTTGAGTTTCAGATGGCGTTCGCTGCCCCAGGCGCGCACAGCAATGTAATTATAGAGGCTTTCGTCCTCATAGAGAAGCGCGCCGTCAGCGTCGTCATCCCAGCGGGCGCGCACAGCCGAGGGGGTGCCGAGCAGAAGGAGCAGGGCCACCAGTAGCAGCGCGGCCAGGGGCAGCCAGCGCAGCCTGCCCCGGACAACAATTAGCAATCCACCAACAGTGCAGACCGCCAACAGACCCAACGCCAACAGATAGAAGCTCCAGCGGGTGCCGTAGGCGGGGATGAGCCAGAGAACAGGCAAAAAGGTACCGACGATACTGCCCAGCGTGCCCAGCGCGTAGAGGCGGCCAGCGACCCGCCCCGCTTCGTTCAGGTCCGACACGGCCAGGCGCACGGCCCAGGGGCTGACCGTGCCCAGCAGAATAATGGGCAGGCTAAAGAGCATCAACACAGCCAGGAGCGTGCCCACCAACAGGCCGGGCGCATAGCTGTTCAACCCCTGAGCGGCCAGACGCAGAATGGGCGGGCTGACGCTGGGAATGAGCGCCACGCCCACCCCGGCCAGAGATGCAACCGTCAACAGCGCTTCCAGCGTCGGATAGCGATCCGCCAGCCGCCCGCCCAGCCACGCGCCCACAGCCAGGTAGAGCAGAATCAGCCCGATCAGCCCGGCCCAGACAATCTGACTGTTGCCAAACCAGGGGTCGAGCAGGCGCGCCGCGCTCAGTTCCACACCCAGCGTTACCGCCCCGGCAGCGAAGACGAGAAGTGATAAAAATTTCATAGGCGGGGCGAATGGCGATTAGCGATTAGCGATTGGGTAGTCCGCGTGACCAATCCCCAGTCGCCAGTCTCCAATCTCCAGTCACCAATTACCTCCGGCGCGGGCGCAGGGTAAAGAAGCCCATCATCCGGTAGAGAGAGGCGTAGATCCATTCCTGCCAGAGACCGGCAGGCAAGGCCAGAACCACCGGCAGGGCGCGGGTGACCGCACGGGCCGTCAGATCGATCTGCATAGAGGCGAAGAGGAGGGAGAAGAGCAGATAGAGCAGGATGCCGAGGACGACACCCATCATCGGCTGGATAGCAAAACGCATCACGTGCTGCCGGTCAAAGTCCTGCTCCGAGCGGATGTGGGCCAGAAAACCCAGAATCGCGCCGACAACCGCGCCGGCGCTGCCTGTGATCATCACCCACAAAAAGGGGTGCAGATGGGCCACCACCCGGCTCTGGCTGCCCAGGAGAACAACGGAGACCCGCGTCAGCTCCGCTCCGTAGAGAAAGAGCGCAACGCCCGCGGCTACCGTTCCGGCCAGCCAGAGAGCCAAATAGAGCAGCACCTGAAATCCCCGACGGCTGGACTGGCGGCGGCTGTCCTGTGCCCGCTCCAAAATGGAGCGCACTTGGGTCAGGTTGTACTCGGCCCGGCCCAGGCGGTGGGGTTCGGCAAAGAGAATCTCTCTGGCTTCGCGCAGCAGGGAGAGCGCGTGGCCGGTGATCTCCCGCCGGGTTGCCAGCACCCGGTTGACTTCGCCGTAGAGATGGGCGATCTCCTCGTCCAGGAAACGAACCTGGCCCGCAGTCAGAGAAACGGGCGGGGTGGCGGGCGGTGGGATTTTGCCGAGGACGGGCGCGGGTCTTGTGAGCAATGAACCGGCAGGCTGCGCTGGGGACTCGGTGGGTGTGCGCAGAAAACGCGATGGCTGGTTGGAATCTACAAAACTGCTGTGCGGCGTCTCTGGCGCGGCTTGCGTTAAGGCAGGGGCAGGGGCCGCCGCAGAGAGACCGCCGCGATAGTTGATCGCAGGCAACTCTGTCTCCGGGAAGACCCGAATCTGGCCCGCTTCCACGTCCAACAGGCCGCTGATCTCGGAACGCAACAGCCCAAAATCGATGGTCGTCCTGTCAGGTAACGCTGGGCGTTCTACCTGTGTCTCCTCACCGCTGCCTGAACCAAAGCTCTTCTGCGCACTGCCGTTGACAGCCGGGAGCGGATTGGCTCTGTTGGGTCCGGTCCACTGTTCACGCAGAGGTTCTTCCTCGACCGCCTGAAACGAAGCCGCGCCGGCGACCGCTTCATCCAACAGATATTCGGCGCGCTCTTGCCAGGCATGAATACGCTCTGGGGCGATTTCAGCCACATGAAAATCAAAAATCGTCTCTGTAGGTGAGTAAGGCAACGCAGTTCAACTCCGGAAACATCAAAATCCGAGGCGTAATAGGGCCAGGGGATCGATTTTGATTATCATACCACAGCGAACAACGAGGCGCATACTCTGCCGAAGGTGAAACAATCCCATTTCCGCTCAATCTGGTCGCCAAAGAAAACGTGTGAGGGAGAGCAGGCGATGATTTGACAGAGCAGACCGTCCCAGCGTATAATCTTTGCTTGTCAGTAAAGTATTTGCCATCCCTACGGGATGTTGGCCTCTTATCTGTGCGAGTTATTTGTGCGAGGAGTAGAGTCGAAATGGTTAAACGAACGTGGCAGCCCAAAACCCGCCGCCGTCTGCGTGTCCACGGTTTTCGCAAGCGGATGCTGCGCCCTGGGGGCCAGAATGTGTTGAAGCGACGCCGTCTGAGGGGTCGCAGAAGCCTGAGTGTCAGCCTGTCCATTCGCAAGTCTACCGACTAGCGCGGCTGGCAAGAGCGGCACGGGAATCCTTGTGTGAGCCAGAGTGAAGCGTCTCTATCGTGTGCGCGAAAATGAGCGATTTCAGGAGATTCGTCGCCGGGGCCGCTCCTACAGCAACCGATTGCTGGTTCTTTGCGTATTGCCCAATGGTTTACCCTACAGCCGCCACGGGTTTTCGGTCAGTCGTCGCATTGGCAAAGCTGTGCAGCGCAACAAAATTCGCCGCCGTCTACGCGAATCACTGCGTTTGAGGATGAACGAGATTCTGCCAGGATGGGATCTGGTCTGGATTGCCCGAACTCCCATTCAGAGCGCAGAGTATGGTGAGATGGATGCCGCCTGCGCCCGCCTGCTCTGGCGGGCGTCTTTGTTACCAGAGGCATTCTCGACCGGGCCGGATTCAGAACCATCGGATCCAGTGGATCGAGAGGAGAGGAGATAGTAGCGTGGGCTGGATTGTGTTGGGTCTGATTCGCTTCTATCAACTCTTTCTTTCCCCCCTGCTGGGCAGCAACTGCCGGTATCTCCCGACCTGTTCCCATTACGCCTACGAAGCCATCGAAAAGTATGGCGTTGCCGCAGGTGGCTGGATGGGAGTCAAGCGTATTGCCCGTTGTCATCCCTGGCATCCCGGCGGCTACGATCCCGTCCCCTGAGTTGATGAAACGTCCCTTCCTTCTCGCCCTGGCGGGCTGGGGAAGGGCTGCGATTTGTGAGGAGTACAAAGGTGAAACGAAAGCATCTGATTCTTTTGCTCGTCCTGCTGGCTGCGATGCTGCTCTTGAGCGGCTGCGGCGTCCCCCGGGAGGGGGTGGATGTCACTACTACCGATCCGTCGGGGGTTTGGCAGACCTTTTTTGTCTGGCCTCTGGCCAAAGGATTGGTCTGGCTAAACCAGGTTCTGGCCGGCGCTAATATCCCCTATAGCTGGGGCTTCGCCATCATCCTCTTTACGCTTGCTATCAAAGTGGTCACATTCCCTTTGACTGTCACCCAAATCAAAGGGATGCAAGCCCAAAAAGATCTCCAACCCCGCATCCAGGAATTGCAAAAGAAGTATGGCAAAGACAAAGAAAAACTCTCCCAGGAGCAGATGAAGCTCTATAAGGAAGCAGGCGTCAACCCCCTGAGCGGTTGTCTGCCCATGATCGTGCAAATGCCCGTGCTCTTTGGCCTTTATTCGGCCTTGATTTCTCTGGGCACTGCCTTAGAGAATGCGAACTTTTTCTGGATTCCCAACCTGGGCTTTCCCCACTACACCGACGGAATGGGCTGGATCACCGACCTCTTCTCTGGTGGAGAGTATGGGCGTCTGGTCGCCTATCTCATCCTCCCCGTGCTGCTGATGGTCAGCCAATTCTATATGCAGAAGATGACCACCGCCAGCACGCCCAGCACCGGCGGCGAAGGGATGGCGGGAATGATGGGCCAGATGTCCACGATTATGACGCTGATGTTTGGCTTCTTCACCTTGCAGGTGCCTGCCGGTCTCACCCTCTATTGGGTCACCAGCAACCTCTTGCAGATGGGGCAGACCGTCGCTATCAATAATATGCAGGGTGGTGGTAGTATATTTGGCAAGAAGAGTATGCCAGCCCTCGCCACCGCAAGCACATCAGTCGTCTCCACATCGACAAACGGTGCAGACAACGAAAGTGGCGGTAAAGCAGCCCAGCCCGCCCGCAAGCAGACCCGACGCCAACGACGAAGGAAGTAGCTCAATGGTTGAACAGAGCCACGAATTTTCCGCCAAAAGCGTAGAAGCGGCCATCGAAGAGGGTCTGCGCCAGCTAGGCGTGGGCCGGGATCGGGTGGACGTAGAAATTTTGCACGAAGGCAGCCGGGGACTGTTGGGCATCGGCAGCACCAACGCCCGGGTACGCATGACTCTGCGCCCTGCTGCCAGACCAGCCGAGAAACCGGCACCCACGCCTGTCCCGGCGGCTGTTGCACCCGCGCCCGTGTCTACCCCCGCTGTTGCCGCCATCCCACAGGAAGTAGACGAGAGCGACGAGGACGATCTGCCCGTCGCCGTTGCGAGCGTCCTGGATGACAACGACGACGAAGCCTACGACGACGATTCCCATGTGGATCGGGACGAAGTGGTGGCCCTGGCCGGGGAAATGCTCCTGGAGATGGTTATATTGATGGGGCTGGACGCCCGGGTGGAAGGCAGCCAGCGGGATGACCCCGACGAGAACGACACCGCCATCTACCTCAATCTGGTGGGCGACGATTTGGGTGCGCTCATTGGTCGCCACGGCGAAACCCTTGCCAGTATACAATATCTGGTGCGCCTGATGGTCAACCAGAAAGTGCATCGTTGGACGAATATCGTCGTGGATGTGGATGGCTACAAAGATCGCCGGGCCGAAAAACTGGCCCAAATGGCTTTACGTATGGCCGATCAGGTGGTGGAAACGGGCCGCTCTGTGGCCCTGGAACCCATGCCCGCCAACGAGCGGCGGCTCATCCACATCGCCCTGCGCAACCACCCCCGGGTCTACACCGAAAGCACCGGCGAAGACACCCGGCGTAAAATCCAAATCTTGCTGAAATAGCCGGCCAGACAGTACAATAAAGCCCACCCGACCAAAGCGGGTGGGCTTTTTTGTAGGGCATCAACCACCACACCAAACCCCTGGATTCCATGCCAACATCTGCTCCCCCCCCTCTCGATTTTTTGGTCATCGGTCACGTGACGCGGGACATCCCCACGGCAGACCCGGCGGCCACAGAGTACGTTCTGGGCGGCACAGTCAGCTTCGCCGCTGTCACCGCGGCCAAACTGGGCCGCCACCCGACAGTCCTGACCCGGGCCGGGGATGACGTGGACATCTCTGCACTGGCCGCGGTGGGCGGGCTGCGCGTCCTGCCCAGCCACCACACCACCACCTTTGCCAACATCTACACGCCCGCGGGGCGAGTGCAGTATTGCTACACCCCCGCGCCGGTCATCGCCGCGGCCGATGTGCCCAGCGATCTGCGCAGCCCAAAGGTCGTGCTTCTCGGCCCGCTGGTCCAGGAGATCAGGCCGGACATCATCCACATTTTCCCGGAGGAGACGGTCGTGGCAGCAGTGCCCCAGGGCTGGATGCGCCGCTGGGACGCGGACGGGCGCGTCCATCCCACGCCGTGGATCACCGCCGAGGAGTTCCTGCCCCATCTGGACGCGCTGATTCTCTCCATCGAAGATGTGGACGGCGACCTTTCCATCATCGAGGAGTATTGCACCCACGTTCCCCTGCTGGTGATGACCCAATACCGGGAGGGCAGCACCGTCTACCAGCAGCAGGCCGACGGCTCGGTCTCTGTGACCCAAGTGCCGCCCCGCCCGGCCAAAGAAGTAGACCCAACCGGCGCCGGCGACACCTTTGCCACAGCCTTTCTGCTCCGTCTGCAAGAGACAGGCGACCCCCTGGACGCGGCCCGCTATGCCAATGTGACCGCCTCCTTCGGCGTCGAAGGGCCGGGCATTGCCGCCATTCCCTCCCACGAAACAGTGCTGGACTATATGGCCGCCCACCCCTGGCCCGGGGAGGAGATGCCCTGACCGATGGCCGCCCAAATTTTCGCCTTTGCCAACCAGAAGGGCGGCGTCGGCAAGACGACCACCGCCGTCAATCTGGGCGCGTTTCTGGCCCAGGCGGGGCGATCTGTGCTGCTGGTGGACAACGACCCCCAGGGCAACGCCACCACCAGCCTGGGCGTTGACCCGCGCGGGCTGGCCGTGAGCCTCTACGACGTGCTGATCGAGCGCACACC
>JACQGT010000551.1 GCA_016199425.1 Chloroflexota bacterium | reverse complement strand
GATTGCTCTGGATTGTTTTGAGGACGAAGTGTTCGGATTTTCGCCTGTCAGGTCGGTTTGTGACTGGCAGGGAAGCAGATCCGAACAAATCCAGACGCCAGCCACGAGCCGGACTCATCGCACGCGATGTGTCCGGCTTTTTTGTTTCCCAGCAAACTTTTCAAGGAGTCCAACGCATGGCAACTGTGTATGTTCCCACCCCTCTGCGCCGATTCACCGGCGGGCAGACCAAAATCGTCGAGAGCGCAGCCACCGTGGGCGAGCTGATCCGGAAACTGGACAGCCAATATCCCGGTTTTAGCGGAAAATTGCTGGACAGCGACGGCAGTGTCAAACGCTTTATCAACGTCTTCCGCAACGACGACGAAATCCGCGCCCTGGACGGGCTGGATACGACGATCAGCGAAGACGACAAAGTGTCGATTGTCCCGGCGATGGCGGGGGGAAAATAGCAGAGCGGCGAACGGCGAACAGCGACTGGGAGGCGTGATGTTCGAGTCGCTAATCGCCAGTCGCCAATCCCTTTTCAAGCAGGAGAAACCAGAAATGACGAGACTGAATCGGGACCAGTTGGTCCAGTTGGCCAAGAGCCAGATTGTAGAGTGGACGCCCCACCAGTTGGATGAACGGCGCAAGGCCAAAGAGGCTATCACCGTCGTGGACGTCCGCGAACGGGACGAGTGGATACAGGGGCATATTCCCCAGTCGGTCTTTATCCCCCGGGGCTTTTTGGAGTTACAGATCGAACAGCACCAGCCAGACCGGGACACGCCGTTGGTCATCTACTGCGCGGGCGGTGTGCGCTCCGCCCTGGCTGCACGCAATTTGCAGGAGATGGGCTATACAAATGTCATCTCCCTCATCGGCGGCTTCAACGGCTGGAAGAATGCCGGCCTGGGCTTCAAAGTGCCGAAATCGTTGAGTGAGGAGCAGCGTCTGCGCTACAGCCGCCACACAATGCTCCAGGAGATCGGCGACGAAGGCCAGCTCAAATTGCTGGAAAGCAAAGTGCTGCTCATCGGCGCGGGCGGCCTGGGCAGTCCGGCGGCCCTCTATCTGGCCGCGGCGGGCGTGGGACAGATCGGCATCGTCGATTACGACACCGTCGATGTTTCCAACCTGCAACGCCAGATACTCCACGGCCAGAGCGACGTGGGCCGGTCAAAGGTGGATTCTGCGGCGGATACCCTGCGCGAGATCAACCCGGAAGTGAAGGTAATCGGCTATAAAGAACCGATCACCAGCGCCAACGCCTTCGAGATGATCAGCGGCTACGATCTGGTGTTGAACGGTTCGGACAACTTCCCCACCCGCTATCTGGTCAACGACGCCTGCCAGATGCTCGGCATTCCTCTGGTGGACGCCAGCATCTTTATGTTCGAGGGGCAAGTAACCGTCTACCAGCCCAAGCACCGGGAAGCGGGTATCGAAGGCGGCCCCTGCTATCGCTGCCTCTACCCTGATCCGCCGCCGCCCGGCGAAGTGCCCAGTTGCGCCGAGGCAGGTGTCCTGGGCGTCTTGCCCGGCATCGTGGGCAGCATCCAGGCCATCGAAGCCATCAAACTGCTCGTCGGCTTTGGCGAACCGCTGGTGGGCCGCCTGTTGATGATCGACACCACCGATATGACCTTCCGCACGCTGAAGGTGAACCGCAACCCGGATTGCCCGGTCTGCGGCGACCACCCGACGGTGACGGAACTGATCGACTACAACCAATTCTGCGGGCTGCCGTCGTCCACCCACCCGGTGCAGGCGGTGAGCGTGAACGGCCATCGCCAGACAGAGAAGGTGTTGGCGTAAAAGGGATAATGGGATGATGAGATGATGGGGGAAGCACTGTCCATCATCTCATCATCCAAGAGGAGTTATCAATGCTGATTGCAGAATCTCCAGTTCAAATGAAAAGCTGGGTCGTGGCCGAAGCGGCCCCGGTCAGTGGGTCAACTTCATTGCTCGACCAGATCGGCAATACGCCCCTGCTCGATTTAAGCGACTTTGCCCGCTCGCTGGGCGTGGCCCCGGGCGTGGGCGTCTATGCCAAAGCCGAGTGGACCAATCCCGGCGGTTCTGTGAAGGCCCGGGCTGCGCTGCGTATTGTGCAAGATGCGGAACGTAGCGGCAAGCTGGCCCCCGGCAAAGTGCTCATCGACAGCAGCAGCGGCAATACGGGCATCGCCTACGCGCTCATCGGCGCGCTGAAAGGCTTCGACGTCCATCTGGTCATGCCCGCCAATGTGAGCCGGGAGCGCAAGGCGCTGGTGAAAGCCTACGGCGCAACCCTCATCGAGTCCGACCCGCTGGAAGGCTCGGACGGGGCCATCCGGCTGGTGCGCAAGTTGGTGGCCGAGCAGCCGCAGCGTTACTTCTACGCCGACCAGTACAACAACGATGCCAACTGGCGCGCCCACTACGAGGGTACCGGCCCGGAAATCTGGCGACAGACCGACGGGCGGATCACCCACTTTGTGGCCGGGCTGGGTACGACAGGAACCTTCGTGGGCACGGGACGCTATCTGAAGGATCGCAAGCCGTCGGTACAACTGGTGGCTGTGCAGCCGGAGGACGAACTTTCCGTCATTGAAGGGCTGAAGCATTTGCCCACAGCCATTACACCGGGCATTTACGACGATACCCTGGCCGATGAACAGTTGCCTGTAGCCGCCGAGGCTGCTTGGGAGATAACCCGCCGTCTCTCCACCGCAGCCGGTCTCTTCGTTGGCTTCAGCAGCGGCGCGGTCGTGGCCGCGGCCATCGACGTGGCGAAACGGCTGGAAGAGGGCGTTGTCGTCACCCTCCTGCCCGACGACGGGAGCAAGTATGTGAGTTTGGGGATTTTTGATTGAATTGCGTATTTCGTATTTGTGAAGTGACGATCAGGCGCTTTCAGATGTTGACCGGTAGTGCCCTTTCTCTGGTCATCCCCTCAACCAAAAGAAACGCCTCAACTGCCACTGCTTACGGAATACGGAATACGAACAGGAGTCGGAGCAGCTATGTCATCATCTTCTGTCGGTCGCGTCGACCACACGGCATTGAAAGTGAATCAGGCGTTTATTATCGGCCTGCTCGTCCTGGCCTGGCTGCTGAATCAGCCCTGGCTGGTGGCCTTTGTGGGGCTGGTGATGCTGGTAGGGACGGTCTGGCCGCAGGCCGGGCTGTTCAAGCACATCTACAGCAACATTTTGAAACCGGCGGGGCTGCTCAAGCCGGACCCCCGGCCCGACACGCTCGCGCCCCATCTTTTTGCCCAGGGCTTGGGCGCAATCGTCCTGGCCGTGGCTGTGCTGGCTTTTGGCGTAGGTGCTGTGATTACTGGCTGGTTGCTCACGGCGCTGGTGATTGTGCTGGCGGCCATCAATCTTTTCGCCGGCTTTTGTGTTGGTTGCTTTATCTATTTTCAACTGGCCCGTCGGGGGATCAATCTCAACCTACCCCTCTGGCGCGAGGCGAAGTAACGTACGTAACGCAAGCTGTTAGCTTGCGCCAAAAAGATCGCAAGCTAACAGCTTGCGTTACACAGGTTATTGGCGGGGTATTTGCAATGATCGAACGGCTGACGATTCTTTTGATTGCTCTTGCGCTGGGCGGGACGCTCTGGGCACTGCACAGGGGCTGGCTGCGGCTGCGTGTACGACGGCTGGCAGTCGCTGCTCTGCCCGCTTCTTTGCAGCAGCTTGTCCAGCCGGGGCGACCGGCGATTCTTTACTTCACCACCGACGGTTGTGTGCAATGCCGTTTGCAGCAGGCCCCTGCATTGGAACGACTGGCCGCGGCCACCGGCATCCCGGTCTACCAGTTGGACGCGGTGACCCAATCCGATCTGACAAGTTTCTACGGTGTGATGACCGTGCCGACAACCGTTGTGCTGGACCCCGAGCGGCGGCCCAAAGCGATCAACTATGGGCTGGCCTCGCTCCAGAAATTGCAGGAACAGGTATTATCTCCTCAAGCCTGAATTGACGGAAATTTGTAGGAGATTGGCGGACTGTTCGTGAACGGCCCGCCAATCTCCTTTTCCCCCAAATCCACAACCCCCAAGCGACAGGAAATGTCCGAGGAAACCACTATGCAAATCGCCGATAACATTACAGACCTGGTGGGCAATACGCCGCTCGTCCGCATCAATCGCCTGAGCCAAGATGCACACGCCCAGGTGGTCGCCAAACTCGAATTTTGCAACCCCGCCGGCAGCGTCAAGGACCGCATCGGCCTGAGTATGATTGAGGCCGCAGAGGCGGCCAGTCTGATCGGCGCAGACACAATCCTGCTGGAGCCAACCAGCGGAAACACAGGTATCGCCCTGGCCTTTGTGGCTGCGGCCAAAGGCTACCGCTGCGCCCTCGTCATGCCGGACACAATGAGCATCGAGCGTCGAATGCTGCTGAAAGCCTACGGCGCGGAACTGATTCTGACCCCCGGCGCTGAAGGCATGAAAGGCGCGATCCGCAAGGCAGAGGAGATGGCCGCGGCCGATTCCCGCTATTTCATCCCCCAGCAGTTTGAGAACCCGGCCAACCCGGCCATTCATCGCCACACAACCGCCGAAGAAATCTGGCGGGACACGGACGGCCAGGTGGATATTATCGTCTCCGGGATTGGCACAGGCGGCACCATCACCGGTGTAGGCGAAGTGCTCAAGGCCCGTAAACCGGGGCTGCGCATGGTGGCGGTGGAGCCGGCGGATTCACCCGTGCTCTCCGGCGGCAAGCCGGGCCCCCACAAAATTCAGGGCATCGGTGCCGGTTTTGTGCCCGATGTGCTGAACACTGACGTCATCGATGAGATCGTGCAAGTGCAGAACGAAGATGCCTTTGTCATGGCCCGGCGCGCTGCAGTCGAAGAAGGATTGCTTGTGGGGATTTCGTCCGGTGCAGCCCTGCACGCGGCCGTGCAAGTCGCCAGTCGGCCAGAGAATGCGGGCAAACTGATTGTCGCTATCATCCCCTCCAACGGAGAGCGCTATCTGAGCACAGCGCTCTTTGCCGATCTGCGGGAGTGAGCGGGGATTGGAGATTGGCGATTGGCGACCGGAGATCCGCTCGGCCCAATCGCTAATCTCCAATCGCTAATCGCTAATCGCCTATCTCTCCGAAAGGAGGTGGAGCAGATGATATTCCAGACGCTACGCAACGACATTCACTCGATTTTCGACCGGGACCCCGCCGCGCGCAGTGTGGCGGAAATTCTGCTCTGCTATCCCGGCCTGCACGCGGTCTGGATGTACCGGATTTCCCACTGGTTCTGGACCCGGCGCTTCTATTTGATCGGGCGCTGGATTTCTCACCTGGCGCGTTGGCTGACTGGCATCGAAATCCATCCCGGCGCGCAGATCGGGGCGGGCTTCTTCATCGATCACGGCATGGGGGTCGTCATTGGGGAGACATCGGAGATCGGCGAGTTCGTCACGCTCTATCACGGGGTCACTCTGGGCGGGGTCAGTTGGCGCAAGGAGAAACGCCATCCCACTATCGGCAACCACGTGGTGGTCGGCGTGGGGGCCAAGATTCTGGGGCCGATTACCATTGGGGACCACTCCCGGATCGGGGCCAATTCGGTGGTTGTGAAGGACGTGCCCCCCAACTCCGTCGTAGTGGGCGTGCCTGGACGCATCACATCGCAAGACGGCACAAAGGTGCAGGATGTGGGCCACGAGGATTTGCAGCACAACGTACTCCACGATGTGACGATGGAGGGAGTGCAACGGCTGAGTGCCCGATTGGCTGCACTCGAAACAGAAATCGCTGGCCTGCGCGAGCAATACAGCCAGGAAGATCGCGTTCTGGTCAACGGCTACACAGGGCCGTGGGGCATCTGAAGCCGACACGATTCCGGGAATCGGCCACACGTTCTCTCCAATGCACCGCATGATCTGGCCGATTCCCGGAATCAGATCGCCAAACGGGCTGGATCAGATCCTGTCCTTCACCCGAATGACCAGCTTCAACCCCGACCAGACAGCGTCCACCGCCGCCACTTTCACATCCACCAGCCCGTGGGCCAGGGCGATCTCTCGCACCACATCTTCTGTCACGTCCGTAGCCACTTTGGCTGCTTTCTTCGGCCAGGAAACCCAAATCATCCCGTTCTGTACAATCTGGCCGCGCAAACGGGGCAGTTCGTTTTCCAGTTCGGCGCGTGCGGTCGTGAAGATGTGAATGAAATCGAAGGGCGGCGAACCGTCGATGGTGAGACCGGCGGGCAATTCCCTCAGCAGTTCCCAGTAGTGGTCCGGCCGGTTCAGAATCGCCAGCGCCATTCCCGCTTTGATCCCCAATTTCTTGACCAGCAGTGTACCGGAATAACCCGCCCCTTGTACTTCAGCCATAGGTTTGCATCCCTACAGGCAAGTGGCCTGCATCGTTCAACCCTGTGATCTGACGGCCCAGAACCGTCTTCCAATCCACCCGGGCCAGACTACAATTGAAGAGATCAAAGCGCGCCCAGGCGTCAACAGGCAGATCCAACACCCGGCAGAGCAGATAGCGGGTGGCTGTGCCGTGGCCAACCAGCAACGCCATTCCCCGTTCGTCGTCGCGGAAATAGCGGTCAAAGGCTCGATCCAGCCGGTCGCAGCAGGCGGCCGCGGCGTCCGGCGTCAGATTGGGGAAGAAGATCTCTTGGCCGGGTGGAACCGACGGCGAACATTCCCACAGGTCTTCCGTATACTCGATTTCGATGGCGGGGTGACGGGCGGCCACAATCTGCGCGGTCTCCGCGGCCCGGTGCAGGCTGCTGGCGACGATGCGGGTGATGGGGTAGTCTGCCATCCGTTGCGCGGTCAATTCCGCCTGTTGGCGACCCAGCTCTGTCAAATAGCCGCCCAGAGGACGGGGACGGTCCGGCGCTTCCTGGCCGTGGCGCAACAGCCAGACTGTGCGCAGCAACTGAATATCCATTTGGGATTACTCCATACGCAGCGCGTCCGCGGGCTGGGCGCGGCCCATGCGCCAGGCCGGGTAGAGACCGGCCAGCAGCGCGGCCGCCAGCGCCACCATAAAGGCCTGCACAAAATCGCCGGGCAGCAGGTGCATGGAAAGCGTCCAGCCAAAAGAACGTAGATTGATAATATAAATCAACACCAGCGAAAGCAGAAAGCCCGTGGGCATAGCGATCAGCCCGGCCACGCTGCCCAGCAGACCGGTCTCCAACAGCGTCAGCCGCCACAACTGGCGACGGGTCATGCCCGTGGCGCGCAGGACGCCGATCTCCCGGCTGCGCTCCAGTTGCAGGCTCATCAGCGTAGAAAGAATGCCGATGAAGGCCACAAGGGTTGCCAGCAGACGCAGGGCAACAGTAATGGCGAAGGTGCGGTCAAAGACATCCAGCGCGCTCTGGCGGGTGCCCCGGTTGCTGCGGATGACCAGTTCGGCTCGGCCCGCAAAGGCGGCGCGCAGTTCGACCACGGCGGCGTCCACATCCGCGCCCGGCTCCAGAAAGAGCGCAACCGCCGAGACGGTTGTGTCGTTCCAGTTGGCCCGATAGACAGCATCGGCCATCAGCAGGCTGGGCGTCACGTCGAAATCGTAGGCCACGCCGACCACCGGGAAAGGCAGCGGTCCGCCGTCGGTGTAGAGCATCACTTCGTCGCCCACAGCCAGCCTGTAGCGGTTTGCCATCGGCTCGTTGATGACAACCCCGCCCGCCTCCACTGCCTGCCAGGTGGCCGCGGGATCGCCCACCGCTGCTTTGTAGCGGCGGTCCGCCCCGGCCAGGTCTTTGAGAACCCCGGCCACCCGCACCTCCAGTTCCGCACCGTCGGGCAGGCGTGCGGCCACCTCTACCTCCCGGCTGGTGGACGCGTCGATCACCCCCACAAAGGCCATCAGTTCCCCGGCCAATTGCGCGTCGAGCGCGGCGGTGGTGCGGTTGGCCCCCAGCGTCGGCGCAGAAACGAAAATATCCGCTTGCAGCACATCGTCCAGCCACTGCTCCACAGTCAGGCGGAAGCTGCCGATCATCACGCTGACGCCGATGATGACGCTGACCGAAACCATCAGCGCGGCGATGGCGACGGATGTGCGGCTCAGCGAGCGCACAATATCCCTCGGCGCCATGCGGGTGACAATGCCCAGACGTTGGCCGATCAGCCGCTGCAACCTATTCATCAGTAGCAGAGTGGCCCCCGGCGTGAGCAGCGCAATGCCGATAATCAGCCCAAAGAGACCGGCAAAGGTCAGCACCAGACTCCAGTCCGGGATGAGCAGCAGCCCGCCGACGAGAACGAAGAGCGCGCCAGCCCCGCTGACCCAGGGCAGAACGGCCAACGCCCGCTGCTCCACATCCGAGCGTGCGAGCGCGCCGGCGGGGGGCACGCCTGTGGCTTCCCAGGCGGGAATGGCAGCAGCCACCAGCGCCGCGGCCAGTCCGCTCAGCCCGCCTTTGACCAGCGTCCAGATGGGCACGGAGATATCGCGCACGGCTACGACAAAGAAGAGATCGTTGACCGTCTGCGTCACCGCGCTGACCGCGCCCCGGCCCAGGACGACGCCCAACGCCAGCCCCAACCCCGTCCCCAGCAGACCGAGCAGCCCGGCTTCCAGCAGAATCATCCCGAAAATTTCCCGCTGGGTCATGCCCAGGGCGCGCAGGCTGCCAATGACCGGCCTGCGCTGGACAACACTGAAAGTGACAGTGTTGTAGATGAGGAACATCCCCACCAGCAGGGCCAGCAGACTGAGCGCGGTCAGATTGAGGCTGAAAGCCGCGGTCATCTCGGCCACAGTACCGCCCCGGGCCGCAGAGGAAATCACCCGCACGTCCGGCGGCAGCAGCTCCCAGATGGAAGCCAGAATCGTCTCGCCGGCCGCGCCGTCGGGGACGATCAGATCGATGCGGTCCAGCCGCCCCACTTTGCCCAGCACCTCCTGGGCCGTGGCGATGTCGGCGATGAGTAGCCCGTCCAGCGCCCGGCGGCTGAGATCGTCGGCGGGTTGCAGCAGACCGGCGACGGTCAGGTCGTGGGCGGCAACACCGATCTGAATCCGCAGGGTGTCGCCCGGTTGCAGTCCATAGCGGGCCGCCGTCTCCCCGCTGAGCAGCACCGTATCCGGCTGGACGAGCAGCGCGCTCAAGAAGCCGCCTCCGGTGTCGATATGGGTTTCCCCGCCCAGATAGCTGCGGAAAGGCGGCTCGGCGAAGGGGTCCACGCCCAACAGACGCATCGGCTGGGCGTCCAGGGCCGGCGCGCTGACGTATTCTTCGACGACCGGCGCGCTGAGACGGTAGCCCAGCGTGCGGCGCAGCTCCACATAGACCTGTTCATCCATCCCATTCGGTCCGCCGACAATCTGGTGGGTGGCTTTGCCGGTGATGGTTTCTGTGCCCAGGGCAAAGGCCCGCCCCGCGGCGCCGTTGGCTAGATCGATGGCGACGATCATCGCCACGCCGATAGCCACGCCGATGACGAGGAAGGCGGATTGGAGGGGGCGACGCCAGGCGTGTCGCCAGGCCAAGCGGAGGAGGGGGCGGAGGGAGGTCATAAGAATTTCACCGCGGAAGCGCGGAGGGCGCGGAGGAAGCGCGGAGAGGGTGGAGGAGGGAGGAGAGAAGATAGGAGAGAACTGTGTGGTCTGGGCTGGGGAGCCTTCACCGCGGAGGCGCGGAGGGCGCGGAGGAAGCGCGGAGGAGGGGAGGGAGAGGGGGGAGACTTTACCGCGGAGGCGCGGAGGACGCGGAGGAAACGCGGAGATTTTCTCCTGAATTCCTCCGCGTTTCCTC
>JACQGT010000559.1 GCA_016199425.1 Chloroflexota bacterium | reverse complement strand
TGTAGGGCGGATTGGGGGTGCCCTTTGGGCCCCGCCCGGAGAGGACGGAATACCATTCCGTCCTACATCCGCCTCCCCGTAGGGCGGATTGGGGGTGCCCTTTGGGCCCCGCCCGGAGAGGACGGAATACCATTCCGTCCTACAGATGTACAATCTCCCGGTAAAAGGCCGCCGCGTCCGGGTCCGGCCGGATGACGGGGCCAGGCGCAGACATCCCAGCCACGGCATCGTCGTAGGAGGCGTACCAGCCGCCGCCCACCGCCGCGGCCATCCCCGCGCCAAGCAGCCCGCCCTCGACCGCGCCCATCTCCACCGGCGCATCCAGCACCGACGCCAGCACGCGCAGAAAAGGCCCGTTGGCCGCGCCGCCACCCGTTGCCACCAGACGCCGGGGCTGTACGCCGTCGCGCTGCGCCCGGGCCACCAGACCCCACTCACCCAGGGCCACGGCTTCCAAAATGGCCCGATAAATCACACCGTCGGAATAGCCCGACTGCCGAGCCGCAGCCACCGCCTGGCGCAACTCCTCCTCCCGGCCCGGCGCAACCAGACGCAAACAGAGGGTACCTGCGCCTGGCGCCACCCCGTCGGCCAGGCTGCCCAGATGGGCGTGGCGCGCCGCCACATCCGGCGCGCCGTCCGCCAGCATCTGCGTCGCCATCTCAAATTGTGCGGACGCGCCGGGGATGTTGCCCACCCAGGACCAGACGCCGGGAGTGATCAGATAGCCCATAGAGCGGGAGGTCAAGCGCCGGCCCGTGACCCCCCGAAAAACAAAATTTGTGCCAAAGGTGAAGCAACCATCGCCTACGCCTATCGCGCCCACGCCGAGATTGGCCGCCGCGCCGTCGTGCATCCCCACCACAACGGGCGTACCCGGCGGCAGACCGAGCGCGCCGGCAGCCTCGGCGCTCAACCCTCCGGCCAGACAGTGGGGGTCGGCAATCGGCGGGAAAGCGCCCAGGGGCAGCCCCGTCATCTGCGCAATTTCGTCGGGCCAGACGTATTGACCGGGGCCGGTGGTCGGGTCTGTGACCCACACACCGGTCAAGCGCAGAACGATATAGTCATGGAGCGCGCCGACGCGCTGGATGGCCTGCCACTCGGCGGGGCGGGTGCGGCGCAGCCAGAGAATCAGCGCGCCAAAGCCGGTGGCATAGCCATAGGCGTAGGGGTCTTTTTCTCCCCACACCTCCGGCGAATAGGCGTACAGACCATCCGGGGAGGAGCGATCCCAGGCCGCGTCCCAGGCGGGCAGATAGCCATTGCCGGCGCGGTCGAGACAGACGCCAAAGAGCGCCCGGCAGGAGATGCCGACAGCGGACAGCGCTGAACCGTCGGGCAGGCGACTGGTCGCCTGGCGCACGGAGAGCACAAAGGCCTCCCAGAAGCCTTCCAGCGTGCCGTTGCGCGCCGGCGCAATCTGTCGAGTGGGGGCCCGACCCGTGGCGATCACCCGCCCCTGCCCGTCCAAATAGGCCGCTTTGCACCAGGTGGAGCCGACATCCACAGCCAGCACCAGATCAACCGTTGCCATCTGACCTCTTGACAACCCGGCCAACGCGCACGGTGTAGAGAACCTCCAGATTCTGCGCGGCTGTCTCCGTCCGCCGCTCGCTGTCGGTAAAAGTGAAGGCCCCATCCACCACCCGAAATACCGTCACGTCGGCTTCCCGGCCCGTGGCCAGGCAGCCCAGCGTCTGCTCCCGGCCAATCAGGTGGGCGGGAGATGTGGTGCTGAGACGGATCACTTCGGGCAGCTCCAGCCCCACGTGCAGGAGCTTCGCCATCGTCGTGCCCATATCGTAGACGGGTCCGCGCAGACAGCCGACGTGGAGATCAGTGGAGATGGCGTGGAGGGGCAGACCCGCGGCCAGGGCGTGGCGGGCGGTGTCAAAAGCAAAGCTGGCCGAGCCGTGGCCGATGTCGAACTTCACCCCCCGCTCCGCCGCGGCCCAGACCGCGGGCAGGGGCTTTTTGTTCCGGTCCAGCAGCCCGCCATATTTGCCGTGCCAGCAGTGGGTCACGATATCGCCTTCGCCCAGCAGTTCGAGCGTATCTTCGATCAGCGGCGGCGCGTTGCCGATGTGGACCATCAACCCCGTGCCGGAGAGCCGGGCGGCCTGGCGCGCCAGCTTGACCGGTGTGATGCCCAGATTGCCGCAGTGGGTCTGGCTGGCCAGCACTTTGATGCCCAGACAGTAGCCGGCGGCGGCCTCCCGCTCGGCCAGGGGAATCGTCTGGTTCTGGGCGAATTGCGCCCAATCCCCGTGGCGTGGGCCGTCTGTGCGCTTGACCGAAATGTTAAGAAAGGCCAGCACACGGGTCACGGCAGTTTCCATCACATCGGCGCGGAAGCTCTGCCAGGTGGACGCTCCGGACGAACCCGCGTCCACAACCGTCGTCACGCCGGTCGCAATGCCCGCGTCCCGGTCCGGGTGGATGCTGCTGACCAGGCCGCCCGCGAAGACGTGGGCGTGGAGATCGATCCAGCCGGGGCTGACGATCGCGCCGGTCGCGTCGATGACCTCTGCCGCGGACCCGGCGCTGAAATCGCCGATCCCCGCGATTTTCCCGTCGCGCACGGCCACATCTGCCCTGCGGTCGATGGCCTGGGCCGGGTCGATCACCCGTCCGCCGCGGATGAGAAGGTCAAAAGCCAGTGGATGGGGATGGGACTGGTGCATGTGGAGCTTCCTCTCAAGTGCATCGTAGGGGCGCAGCAAGCAGCGCCCCTACGACATATCTATGGGAATTTGGCCGGAAAGGGTGAAGATGTCGATGGATGAGGATTGTAGCCTATGGGCGGGGGTGCGTCAACTGGTGAAAAAGTGGGGGGCTGGGTTATACTGATGGCAATTGCTTCACTTTGTAGTCAGGTGGCTGGGAGGCGACAGATGAGTCAAATGGTAACGCTGGAAGTGCCAGAGCAGGTGGCAAGCCACGCCCGGCGGATCGCTACGATGACGCAACGGCGTTTGGAAGATGTATTGTTGGAGTGGCTGGACCGCAGCGCGGCAGAATTGCCCGTCCAGTACCTCTCGAATGAGCAAATTCTCGCACTCACAACAGAGCAACTTCCCCAACCGCTTCAGAATGAACTGAGCGCTCTGCTGGCCAAGAACCGGGAAAGGCTGCTGCAACAGCACGAACAAGCGCGCCTGGACGCTCTGATGACGCTCTATCGCCAGGGAATGGTGCGCAAAGCGGAGTCTTTGCGCGTGGCTGTCGAACGCAAACTCATCGCCCCGCTGAATTGAGTCCACCCACCGAATAATTCGTTCTCGTGCCCATCGCTCTGCGTGGGCACATTTTCGGGACGCTCCCGCGTCCAGCGGTGCGATGGGCGGGCTGTGTCCGCGCTGGGGACGCGGAGCGTCCGGGGAGCGTCCCCACGCCGGAGCGTGGGAACGAGAGGATTACACGAATCTCGTGTCCACCGCTCCGCGTGGGCACATTTTCGGGACGCTCCCGCGTCCAGTGGTGAGATGGGCGGGCTGTGTCCGCGCTGGGGACGCGGAGCGTCCGGGGAACGTCCCCACGCGGGAGCGTGGGAACGAGAGATCAGGCAAGCCACGCCAGCACAACGGGAATGACTGT
The DNA here is from genome assembly GCA_016199425.1 of Chloroflexota bacterium. GTDB lineage: Bacteria > Chloroflexota > Anaerolineae > Caldilineales > Caldilineaceae > JACQGT01. The sequence goes on along the minus strand of JACQGT010000559.1, from coordinate 6,009 downwards.
CACCAGTTCAGCTTTTTGTCCCCGTTTCTGGGCTGCGCTGAATTCATCGGCGGACGGTTGCCCTTCCAATTCTGCCAGTGCCTTCCCCGCCCGCTGCTTCGTCTCCCACTCCCCGTTGGGATGGGACGCGGCCAGGGCCAGCCATTCTACGGCCTGGGCCACAGCGCCCGCCTGCGCCGCCAGACCCGCCGCTCCCTGCAGCACATCCAGCACAATCGGATTCATTCCCTGTTCTGATGCTATCTCCAACGCCCGGCGGTAGTAAGCGGCGGCTTCTGGCTTGCTCTGGGCCGCGGCCGTATGTCCTATTTGGCAGAGAATGCGGGCTTCAAAAAAGAGGAAATCTATCGAATGGGCAATTGCCAAAGCTTCGGCAAGCGCGGCTTCGGCTTCTCCATAATTGCCCAAATCGTGTTCCAATCGGGCCAATTCGTGCAAACGAGTGGCTATTCGTTGCCGGTATCCAATCGAGCGTATCGTCTCCAGTAATGACTGTATATGCGTTCGGGCGCTTTCCCATTTGTGCTGCAAACGATAGAGTGTCCCCAGGGATAGCTGAAAACTCATCGCCAGTTGCCAGGGCTGTCCTTCTTCGAGGAGAATGGAGTTCGCCTGTTGGAAATACTCCTCTGCCCTGCCAAACTCACCGCTGAGGATCGCCCACTCGCCAAGAGTCTGCAAAATAAACCCACGGCCTCTGCCTGAACCATTTTCAAACCGGAAAGGGTCTGGCGTTCCACTCAGTGCCTTTTCTCCACTCGCCCGCATCCGTTCATAATCTCCTTCCATGGAGCACAGCATCATATCGCTTAACAGGGGACTACGAGCGATCCCACCATCTTGCCAGGCAGCAACCGCATTCTCGTGCCAATGCCTGGCAAATGTGGGTCGGCCCCTTCCTATCTCCAGGAAGCAGTACATATTGTAGACCCACCCCAAACGGACTAGATTGCTCAACTCGGAGAAAGTCGAGATCGCCTGTTCCAAGCACTGGACTGCCTCCGTATTTCTCCCCTGCGTTGCCAGTGCCATGGCAAGATAGACGTTGACCAACGCAACCTCTTCCCGATTGTCTGTCCTCGATTCCAGCAAATGGCCTTTCGCTTTCATCAATTCTGCCATATGGACTTCCGTACTCCGATGCACATTGTCCAGAACATCCAACCGCCAGATCAGTCGCCCCAAAAGATCACTTCTGCTGTCCTGTGTGAGTTCAGTCGCGCTCTCCACCTGCACAAGGGCAGCCTGATAGCTGCTGAGTGCGCTCTCCTGGGCGTTCGAGTGATTGCAGAAAACAAGAAACCCCGAAGCTGCTCCCCGAATCAATTCAAAAAGATGCTGCTGCTTCACCGCCCAGCGCCATCCGGCAAACAGATTCTCCCGATCCGGAAGGAGTTCTTTTACAGTTCCCTCTGGCCTGCGCCATTGAAGATCATCCGTGCGATCAGCCAGAAGACTCAGAAAATGGGCCGCGTGTTTGTCGTGAATACTCTCGGCTTCGTCGCTGGCGGCCAACTTCTCGGCAGCGAACTGGCGTAGAAACTCGTGGATGTCATAACGTCCACTGACCGAATGACGCAGGAGGGAGTGATCCACCAGCGCGGAGAGCAGTGGCAGGCGCGCATTTGCCACCGCTGCCGCGGCCTGGCGGGTGAAGCTGCCTTGAAAGACCGACAGCCGGGCCAGTCCCCGTTGCTCCTCCGGCGTCAGCAGCGCCCAGGAACGTTCGAAGACAGCGCGCATACTGCGATGCTGCTCCGGCACATTGCGTAGGGGTGTGCTGAGGAAGTCAACGTCCCGCCCGATCTCCGCGGCGATCTCCCCGCAGGTCATCGCCCGCAGCCAGGACGCGGCCAGTTCGATGCCCAGAGGCATCCCCTCCACAGCCCGGCAGATGGCCACTATCGACGTAGCCTCGACAGCCGGAGCGAAGTCCGGGTGTACCTGCTGCGCTCGTTCTACAAAGAGACGGGTGGCTTCGCCGGGCGCAGCCAGCAGCGCCCCTACGCTCTCCGTCCCCAATCCTTCCAACAGAAAAGCCCACTCCTCGCGCAGATTCAGCCGCACACGGGAAGTCACCAGCAGTTTCACACCCGGCACGCCCTGCGCAATCTCAACCAGAATCGTTGCGTGCGCGGCCAATTGCTCAAAATTGTCCAGCACCAGCAACAGACGCCGTGGGGCCAGGAAGCGCAGAATCGCGGCCAGCGCGTCGCCCTGTCCCATCGGCGCATCCAGCAGTTGTACCAGCGCCGAGAGCATCTGACTGGCTTCGTTCACACCCACCAGCGACAAGAACCAGACGCCGTCGGGATACTCCCCGCTCAGCCGCCGGGCCGCTTCGATGGCGAGACGGCTCTTGCCCATCCCGCCGGGAGCGACGACCGTCGCCAGCCGCACGTCGGGGCGGGCGAGGAGGGCGATGAGTTCGGACAGTTCCATTTCCCGTCCGATGAAGGAGGTGGTGAGTGTGGGGAGGTGAAGGGATGAAGGAATGAAGGGATGATGGGATGATGTCATCGTGTCACCCTGCCGCCCTGTCACCCGGTCATCTGCCGCAAAGCGCCGCGTGCGAATGGCCTCGTGCAGCGCGCTGGTTTCTTCCTCCGGGAGAACGCCCAACTCCTCGTCCAGCAGGCGCACGCATTCGTCGTATTGGCGCAGGGCCGCGGCTTGCTGGCCGGCCAGGGCGTAGAGACGCATCAGTGTGCGGTGGGCCGGTTCGTGGAGATTGTCCAGGGCCAGGTGGCGGCGGGCGTAGAGGATGGCAGCGGTAGGATCGCCTGCGTTTTGGTGGTGAGCGATGAGGTGTTCCAGCGCGCCGGCCAAGAGACGGCGGTATTCTTCGGCCTGGAAGAAGCGCCAGTCGTCGTAGTCCGGCGCGTCGGCCAGACTGAAGCCGCTGAGGAAGTCGCCCCGGTAAAGATCGGCGGCCTGAGCGAGGCTGGCCGGGTCGTCGTTCTGCGCAGCGCGCAGGAAGTCGTCGATGTCCAGCCAGACATTGCCGGAAAGGGCAATGCTCTCCCGGTCCGCGTCCAACCACTCGCCGTCGCTCAGCGTGCTTTTCAGGCTGGAAAGCTCCCGGCGCAAGGAGCCGCGGGCGTCGGCGCTCTCCGGCCAGAGGAGCGCGGCGAGAGTGTCCCGGCGCTGCTGCTCGCCGGTGACGGCCAGGTAGACGAGCAGAGCCAGACTCTTTTGGCGGGGAAAGTTGATGGCTTCCCCGTTGATTTCGACCCGGGGCGGGCCGAGGAGAAAGAGAGAGAGCGTCATAGGAAGTTTGAATGCGGAATGCGGAACGACGCGCTTCGATTGTACACGAGAAAGAGGCGGAAATCAACCGGCCTGAAAGCTGCCTGAATTCAGAAAGACGGACACGGATGGTCACGGATGGGAGGGATTTTCACGGATTTTTCGGAATGGAACGCGGATGTCCCTGACCTTTGCTCCTCGCCGGTCCCTGACCTTTGCTCCTCGCCGGTCCCTGACCGGCGAACGGGCGGGCAGAAACTCTGGTCTGCGCGCAATCGGGCGGGTCACGGACACGCCAGGAGCCATTGGATATGCAATCAATCAGTGCAAATCAATACAAATCACGAAAATCTGCGTCCGCTTTCCTTCTTTGCGACGCTGTTTGCGACGGTTTCTGCGGCGGTTGGGTCACGCCCGGTGGATAGAATGGGGTTCAAGAAAGCCGGTCAACACAAATCGCAAAGACCGGCACAAGCACCCAAAGGAGAAAGCCATGAACCGCCGCATCGCAACCGTCCTGTTTGTCCTGTTTGCCGCTCTCGTTCTGAGCGCCTGCGCCGTGCAAAACCCTTTCCAGACTCCCGGCAGCGTGACTCTTCTGCCCAAGGAAGCAGCCGCTCCGTTGACGGCTGGTCAGCAGATCAACGACCGCCAACAGTTGGCCGAGTACCAGACAAATATGACCGCCTATGCACTGGTGGCGACCGCCCCCAAGTCGGCGACAAAGGCCAACGGTCTGCAAATCAACGACCTCCAGCAGTTGGCTGAGTACCAGGCGAGCCTGCCCCTCTACACGGGAAAGCCGATTGCCTCCGTAACGACTGTCCAGCAGATCAACGACCGCCAGCAGTTGGCCGAGTATCAGGCCACCCTACGCTAGGGCAGATTCCGGGAATCGGCCAGATGATATGGGGTCTTCGAGAGAACGTTTGGCCGATTCCCGGAATCAGATACACAATCACCCATCGACATCGCCTCCTCTGTACTGGAGAAGCGCCCCGGCCTGGCAAGAGGTCGGGGCGCTTCGTTTGCCGCAGCCACCGCCAACCCGGCCACTCTCTGGCCGGACAACCACAAATTTGTGGCCGTGCAGGTGGCGGGCGTCAGCGACGGCGACGGCGACCCGCTGACGATTCGCATCGACAGCATCCGCCAAGCGGACGGCAACGGAGGCGTCTGTTCCGGTGCGGTGACGGTGGGCGTGCCGCCCAGCAAAAAGGGAACGGCGGTCAACAACGGTGCGAACTACGATTCTACGAGGGTGCAGGGAGCATCCAGCGGAGGGCCGGTCGTTTTGGACAAATGCTGCCTGCTCTTCCTGCCGGTTGCGTCCAACAAATGAGCTTCACATCGAAAAGTCCCCGGCACGTCAAGAAAGTGCCGGGGACTTTTCTGCCCTGCAATCGTTCTATTGGATGGGATCTATCCCATCACCCCTTCAGCCCCGTCAATGCAATCCCCTTAATAATCTGCCGCTGGAAGAGCAGAAAGACAAAGAGCAGGGGAATCGAGGCCAGACTGGCCGCGGTCATAATCTTTTCCCATTCGGTAGTGGATTCCCCCCGGAAGAAACTAAGCCCGACGGGCAGGGTGTAGAACTCGCGACTGTTGGCGACGATCAGCGGCCAGAGGTAGGCGTTCCAGTTGCCGATAAAGTTGAAGATGGCCAGGGCGGCGATGGCCGGTTTGACCAGGGGCATAGCGATGCGCCACCAGATGCCAAATTCGTTTACCCCATCGATGCGGGCCGCGTCCAGCAGTTCGCTGGGTACGCCATCGAAGAATTGGCGCATGAGGAAGATGCCTGTGGCCGTGATGACGCCGGGGAAGGCGATGCCCCAGTATTGGGCCAGACCGATGTGCCAGCCAAAGTCCACGCTCATCGTGTACCAGGGGATAATGAGCATCTCTGTGGGGATCATCAGCGTGCCCAGAATACCGATGAAGATCAGGTTCTTGCCGGGAAAGTCGAATTTGTTGAGAGTGTAGCCCACCAGAGAATCGAAGAAAATGACGCTGGCCGTGCTGATCACCGCCACCAGAATACTGTTCACGTACCAGCGGCCAAAGCTGCTCGTCGTCATGACCCGCATATAATTGTCAAAGGTGGGGTTCTGGGGCAAAAATGCAAACTGCACCAATTCCGGCGCGGGCTTGAAACTGGTCAGCAGCATCCAGACAAAAGGGGTCACCATCACCGCAACGCCGAGGGAGAGGAACAGATAAGCCAGCGCCTCGGCCCAGGAAAAGCGGCCACGGGGACGGCCCGGACTGCTGACAACCCGCTCGGCCAACTGCAATGTGCGTTCGGCGCTGGTTTCGATGGATGTGGTCATGGGCAGAGCTACTCCAACTCAAAACTTCAAAAAAATTGGGGTACTGCGACTGGCAACTGGAGATCGGAACAGACGCCCAGTCGCCGATTTGCCGTTCGCTAATCGCTAGTACTCAAATCGTCGCGTCAAGAATTTCAACTGCACGACTGTAATCAACAAAATCACAAAAAAGAGAATTACCGTCAACGCGCCGGCGTAGCCCATATTGTAGCTGGAGAAGCCCTCGCGGTAGACCTCCAGCACGACGGTTGTGGTGCTTTTGAGGGGGCCGCCTGTGCCCTGGGGACTCATATTTTGGACGAGGGCAAAGAGGCGCAGATAGGAGATGGTGGAGAGAACGCTCAGATAGACGATGACCGGGTTGAGCAGGGGTAACGTAATTCTCCAGAAAATCTGCCAGCCATTGGCCCCGTCGATGCGCGCC
>JACQGT010000057.1 GCA_016199425.1 Chloroflexota bacterium | reverse complement strand
TTGCCGCAGGAGTGCAGCCACCAGTGGAGGTCGTGCCGGCACGTCACCTCGCCCATCCGCCGGTAATAGGGCTTGAGAAAGCCCCGGAAGGTGTCGGGACTCATAAAGAGGGAGCGCTGGTGGCCCAGATCGTCGCTGGTCCAGAAGCCATCGGGCTGCAGCTCGCGCACGGCCCGCTCCAGGTAGCCGCAGTAGAGGGTGCAGAGCGCGTCGTGCAGCCGGTGTACCTCTTCCGGGTGCAGGTAATAGTCCAGGAGCAGATTCTGCATACCCCGGATGCCCCAGGGCCGCTCGAAGAAGAGCCGCCACCAGCCGAAGAGGACGTAGCGATCCGCCGCGTGCAGCCGCTCCGCCTCCGTCTTCAGCCGGTCGATCTGGGGGTCTGTGGCCGGGTTGGGCAGTTTGGCGATGAACTCGTCCAGTTTGGCCCAGTCGTGGAGGGAGTGGCGGGCGTCGTGGGGGCCGTCGCTGACAATCGGCCAGGAGAGTCCCATCTTCTCCGGCACAACCGGTTCGATGAAGAGGATAGTGGCGTCTTCGGGATAGAGGTCGAAGCGGTCCAGTTGGTCGCCGAAGCGATCCGCCAGCCCTTCGCCCCACCATTTGGTGCGCACCAGCGGGATGCGCGCCGGGTTCTTGCGTTCCAATGCCTTGATCACTTCTGTGCGGGGTAGAGGCGCCCAGCCTTGAGCGTTCTGATTCATTTGTTCCTCCTGACCTGCGTGTTGAAAACGGCTATTTGGACTCACTTCGTCTACAGACCCGCGGCTGATTATAGTTTTTCAGGTAAAGATTTTCCCTGTAGGGGCGCTTGTTTGCTGCGCCCGTCTCGTGTGTGCCGGGCGCAGCAAGCAAGCGCCCCTACGAAAAACAGTATCTGAACATCTATAGCTACTACTATAGCACCGGAAGCGCGGGCGCTCAAGCGCCATAGAAAATAAGAGTGACCGGCCAGTCCATTTGACAGGTACGCCAAAACCGGTTATGATTCCTTGAATGCAAACGTTTGCATTGTCGGTCATAGGGATAGAGTGTCGTTGAACCACACCGGGTACGGGTAGGCTCGCCGTGTCGATTTCCATCAAAACAATCGCCGAAAAAGCCAATGTCAGCCCCTCTACTGTGAGCCGCGCCCTGCACGACGACCCGCGCATCAGTGGAGAGACACGGCAACTTGTGCAAACGTTAGCACGAGAGTTGGGCTATGTCCCCTCCCACGTGGCGCGTAGTTTGGTGCTCCAACGCACCCATACCCTGGGCGTTGTCGTCACGACCATCGCCGATCCGTACGTCGGCCAGGTGATGGCGGGCATCGAACAGGCCATCGGCGCGGACGGATATACGTTGCTGCTGGCTACGTCCAATGGCTCGGCGGAGCGAGAACTCCAGGCCGTAGAGACGCTGTGCCAGCGCCGGGTTGACGCATTGCTGGTGGTCAGCAGCCGCGCCGGCGATCTCTATGCGTCCTTCCTGAGCAGAATCGAGTGCCCACTGGTGATGGTCAACAACAAACAGAAGGTAGGAAGCCACGGCTACTCGGTCTGCACCGACACGGCCCAGGGAGCCAAAGTCGCTACCGATCACCTGCTGACGCTGGGTCACCGCCGCATTACCTTCATCGGCGGTCCCCCCGGACACAGCAGCAGCGAACGGCGGCGGGGTTATCTGGCAGCTCTGCAGGAAGCCGGCGTGGAGATAGATCACCGCTTTCTGCTGCCTGGCATCGGCGCGGCGGCGGATGGCCAGCGGGCCTTACCCTGGCTATTGGACCTCGGCGTGACCGGCGTCGTTTGCTACAACGATCTGACCGCGCTGGGGATTCTGGCCGCAGCAGCCGAAACCGGACTGCAGATTCCCGAAACACTCAGTGTCGTGGGTATCGACAACCTGCCCTATGGCGCGCTCTCCACCCCTCGTCTGACAACCGTCGATCAGGGCATGACCGAATTGGGGCATCGGGCTGCACAGGTGGCAATGGCCGCCATCGCCGGTATAGCGGTCGAGGATGTGGTGTTGGAAAGTCGCCTGATCGTGCGCGAGTCCACCGCAGCGCCGGGGATGGGGTAGGCGGCCCGGAACGAAACCAACCACTCTTATCCAACCACTCTTATCAACGAAAGGTAGACAGATGAAGAAAGTACGTGTGGCTATCGTCGGCGTGGGCAATTGCGCCAGCAGTCTGGTGCAGGGCGTTCACTATTACCGGGACGCGGACCCTGACGCCGATATTCCCGGCCTGATGCACGTGGACCTGGGCGGCTATCACGTGGGCGACGTAGAGTTCGTGGCTGCCTTCGATGTGGACGCGGCCAAAGTAGGCAAGGACCTGAGCCAGGCTATCTTCGCCGGCCAGAACAATACCATCCGCTTTTCGCCGGTGCCCCATCTGGGGGTGACGGTACAGCGGGGCCCGACGCTGGATGGCCTGGGCAAATACCTGCGGGGTGTCATCGACGAATCCGCCGCCGCGCCCGTCGATGTGAGCCGAGTCCTGCGGGAGAGCGGCGCCGATGTGATCGTCAGCTATCTGCCCGTGGGCAGCGAAGAGGCCGCCCATTTCTACGTTGAGCAGGCGCTAAAAGTCGGTTGCGCGTTCGTCAACTGTATGCCGGTCTTCATTGCCAGGGAAAAGGAGTGGCGCGCCCGTTTCGAAGCAGCCGGCCTGCCGATCGTCGGCGACGACATCAAGAGCCAGGTGGGCGCCACCATCACCCACCGGGTGCTCACCCGCCTCTTCGAAGACCGGGGCGTGCGCGTGGATCGCACCTACCAGTTGAACTTCGGCGGCAACACCGATTTCTTGAATATGCTGGAACGGGAGCGGTTGGAGAGCAAAAAGATCAGCAAAACCCAGGCTGTCACCAGCCAGTTGGATGAAATTCTGGCCGACCGCAACGTCCACGTGGGGCCGAGCGATTACGTGCCCTGGTTGGAGGATCGCAAGTGGTGTCACATCCGCATGGAAGGCACGACTTTTGGCGACGTGCCCCTCAATCTGGAACTGAAGCTGGAAGTGTGGGACAGCCCCAACAGCGCGGGGGTGGTGATCGACGCCATCCGCTGCGCCAGGCTGGGGCTGGACCGGGGACTGGCCGGCGCGCTCTACGGGCCGAGCAGCTACTTTATGAAAAGCCCGCCGGAGCAGTACACCGACGACGTGGCCCGGCGCAAAGTGGCCGACTTCATCGCCGGTGTAGAGAACCAGACTGCTCCGAAGAAGACGATCCAAGCGGAAGATACACCTGCATTGGAGCTGATTCTGGCCTGACGTTGTAGGTTTGGCTCGGGCCGCATGAAATCAGCCCCAGATTGCGCCGATTCACCCGTATCCACTCTGGCGTGGGTACGGGTGAATCATTTTTGTTATCTACCCGTTTCTCTGGCTGACTCCTGGGACAAGAAGCAATGAACGGTTTTGGGTCTATTCTGAAGCGCCAACGACAGGCTCGAGATGACCCACAGAGCCTCAGATTTGACGGATCGGCACTCGGCGGGTACAATATCATCCGTTCGGTCCGCTAGCTCAATTGGCAGAGCAGATGACTCTTAATCATCGGGTTCGGGGTTCGAGTCCCTGGCGGATCACACAGAGAGGCCACCGTTTACGGTGGCCTCTTTTTTATGCTGCGTTGGCAGGCTCTTACAGCCAGGATTGACCTGTGCTATATTCATCCCACGTTCTGCGGCCACTGCTCAGGTCTGCACCCGGCAGAGGCTTCGGGCTTGTCAAGAAATAACTTCCCAACCTTCCGGGAAGGGGTCAAGCAAATAAGGAGCGGCCAGGTATCTACCAAAACCTCGCTGTTCAATTC
>JACQGT010000572.1 GCA_016199425.1 Chloroflexota bacterium | reverse complement strand
TGATAGCTGACCGCCCGAACCGTCGAAGAAAGGGCTTCCTTCGTTGTCGTCGATGATCATTTTCCTCCGCCGCTACAATCTGACCGCTGCCACCTGCTTGCCCATATGTGGCCTATATGCCAATTGCCAATCGCTGAAATCTGACTGCTGTCCTCTGCCCGCTCTATCCGAAAGGAACATTCGATGCGTCGCTACCTCTTCCCCCTGGTTTTCTTCTGTGTCGCTGTGGTTGCTCTCTTCGCCTCCGGCGTCTGGTCCATGCCCGCTGGCCCTATGCCACCTTTGGGAGCAACGCTGGGGCGACCTACCCCGCTACCGTCGCCGGAACGCATGGACGATGGGCCGGTGCAGGTGCTTTTTGTGGATGAGAGCGTCGTCTGGAACTGGAACAACACCTGTGAAGTCGAGCTGGTTGTTTTTGTGGCTGGGCGAAAGCTCCCGGTAGCCCATCTCCTCGTCACCCTGAGCGATGACGACGACCTGAGCCTGGGCGTGGCCGGCCCGACGCCGAGAATCCCCAGGCAGTGGCTCTGGGCGGCTGCACCCAGGCAGGCGACATCCTGGCCTGCCGGGTCAGTGTGAATACAGGCGACCCCGGCCCTGCCCTCGACACGACGGTGGCTGCCCTGCTTGGCTACAGCGTGCAGGACTACTTCCGGGACAGGAGCGAGGCAAGCTGGGGCAAACGGTCTGAATGGAACTGGGCGGACTATGCGCCATTGGTGCGAGAGAGCGAAGCGGGCTGGATGAGTGAGTGTGTGGAGGTGACGAAGTGAAGAAGACAGAGAACAGAGGGCAGAGGTCAGCCATCAGGCGTCAGCTATCAGCGGCGAAGAAGCGTCTGACGACGATCCTGTTTCGCCGCAAAGCTAAAGCAAATGAGAATCCCAATCCGCAGCCGCCAAACGCTAACGGCCAAACCCTGACCCCTGACAGCCGAAGGCCGAAAGCACCTGCCCTGAAATCTGACCGCCGACCGCTGACCGCTATCACCGGCGCTGCGTGCCTAATTGTGGCTCTTCTCCTGGGCGGCGCTGCGGCGCTGACTGACCCCTCCTCCGCCCAATGTGCCGGTCTCTGTCAGGGCTGCTACTGCGACCAGATTATCAATGGGACCTGCATCGTCAACGGGCGTCCGTCCAGTTGCATTGGCTGTGTGGGGAGCTGCATCAACCCCGGCGAATGCCAGTGTCGGGCGGGAGTGGGCGGCTGCGGCGCGGTGGTGGCCTGGTGCCGAGGTAGCGATTGCCAGCCCAGGGAGGAACCGACCGCTACCCCCGTCCCAACCCCTGCCCCTACCCCCACACCGCCGCCGCCGCTCTGCCAGGAGGGGGTCTACAACTTCCTCCAGCCGCCCCAGGTGGTGGACTGGTATCATCGCCCCGACTACCCCACGGTTGTGGGCCAGGATGCCACCTTCCGGGGCTTCGACCTGGTGGTCAGCGCCGCCGGGGGCTTCGCCGAGAGCCGTCAGGTGCTCCTGGAACAGCTCTGTCCTGACGGCAGCAGCGACCCGGCCCTCTGTCCCGCTGACTGGCGCTGGCAATGTACGGAACGGGTGTTGGCCCATTATGACGACCCCATCGTGGCCGTGGATTTGCCCATGCGCCTGGCCGATTCTTCCATGGCCTGGCTGGGTGGGGAACTGCCCCAGCGCTATTACAACGCCTCCCCAAAGGAGGGTCTGCCCAAGATTTTCCCACTCTGGCGGGGCGAGGCCATGTCCGTGCAGACCGGTCTCTTTGACTACAAGGCCCAGGACCCCGGCGTGCATGGGGGGCAGATTCTCGTCACGACGAAAGGCACACCCCTCAACCCGCCGCAACGGATCGCACAACCCTACTCGGTCAAGGTGCATCTGCTGGACACCACCCTTGACAGGTAACAGGAACGAGTGGTCAGCTATCAGCGGTCGGAAGGCAGGTGTCAGAGAACTGCCGCACGGGAAACCTTCCGGCGACGGATGGAGCATCAGGGGGTATCGACGTTTCGTCGAGGGAAGCACTTCCTTCGTTGTCGCTTCTGACCCCTGAAGTCTGCTCGCTTTCCACCGAAGGAAGGGGCTTCTTTCGCCAACTCCCCTTCTGTGTCGTCCTGTTGGTGATTGCCAATCGCCCAAAGCCAACCGCTAATCGCTGAGGTCTGAAATCTGAAATCTGACCATCTGACACCTGACTTCTGAAAGCCAGCACCCCTGCGAGGAGAAATCATCGTGACCGAATTCACTTCCTTCGTCCAGCACATCGTCCTGTACACAACCAATGGCGCGCTGGCGACGCTCTACATTGCCTGGGAACACGGAACCGCCCTGGTCACATTGGCCTGCTTCCTCTGGTTTCTGCGCGGTACGCCGGAGGGACAGCGGACGTGGATTGCCGGGGCTGGCGGATTGGCCGTGGTCGCCGCCCTCTTCGCTCCGCCCCCTGTGCCCGTGCTGCTGGCGGGGATGGCGGCGCTGGGAGCGGGGGCTGTAGCCCTGGACCGCTTCCAGCCGGATGCCTTGCGCTGGCGGGTGGTGGGGGTGCTGGCCCTCTACGCAGCAGGGGCACTGGGCTATCTGGGCTACAGCCGCTACCTGGCCGGGGTGGATGCGGCCGCCTGGGCCGAAGCCATCGGCGGACAGGAACAGGCCCAGAACACGTTGGCCCAGGGCCAGGCCTTCCTCAACACCCTGGCTACCTGGGGTCTCTGGCTCATCCTCCCTCTGGGCTACTTGTCACTCCTGGCCCAGGGTCTCCTGGCCCATCCGCCCCTGGGGGAGCGGCCCGCAGAGACGATTGCCCGGGTACGGACGCGGGGCAGGTGACAGAGGGTAGAGAACAGGGGGTGGGGCAACGCTCAACCCACCTGTGAGTAGACCCGTCCCTGTCGAATAACTGTCCTGGGCGAAAGCACTCTGCGCCCTGTCTGGGTCACCCCCGCCGAGTCCACCAGCGGGAAGCTCCCCTCCTCCAACGCCAGCACAACCGCATCTCCCCACGCACCCACTTTGAGTGTGCCGATGGCGTCGGCCATGCCCATCACCTGGGCCGGGACCGCCGTAACTTTGGCGATGGCGTCGTCCAGGGAGAGGCCCAGGTGCAAAAACTTGGAGACCGTCGTCACCAGGTCATGCACCGGCCCGTTGACATTGTAGATGTGCAGATCGCTGGAGATGGTCTGGGGCAGAAAGCCCTGTTCCAGCGCCGCCTCTGCCACGCCCCAGTCGAAGCTGCCCGCGCCGTGGCCCACATCGAAGATGACGCCCCGCTCCACCGCTTCCCAGACCGCCGGACGGATGCGCCGGTTGTCGTCGAAGATGCCGCAGGGCATGGCGTGGAAGCAGTGGGTTAGAATGTCCCCCTTGCCCATCAGCGCCAGAATGTCGTCCAACGAATCGACCCAGGCGTCCTGGGGGTGGACCATCATCGGCAAGCCTGCGGCGTCGGCAGCCTCTCGCGCCAGGTGCAGGGGGCGGATGCCCGCTTCTGCGCTGACCAGACTGTGTTTTGTCAACCGCACTTTGACGCCCAGAATCAGCTCCCGATTGGCCTCAATCGTCTGAAGCGCCCGGGGCACATTGGCAAAGCGGAGGTCGTGGAGTTCGCCAATCTCGGCGTTGAGCATCCCCTGACTGGAGATGTTGAGATGGGCGAAGAGGCGGGTGGCGCTGGTCTCGATGACATACTTGCGAAAGCCGGGGAAGGTGTCCGCGCCCGCCGAACCCGCGTCAACCGCGGTGGTCACACTCTTTGCGATGCAGTGGGGGTCCGGCTCAATCCCGTAGTGGCTGACGCCGGGGAAGACGTGAACGTGGAGGTCGATGAGACCGGGGGCGACGACACGCCCTGCGCAGTCCACCACTTCCTGGGCAGCGGCCGGGTCAATACTCTCCGCTACTGCCGCCACCCGTCCAGAGACAAAGGCCACATCCCGCCGGGCGTGGATGGCCTGGGCAGGGTCTACCAATACACCGCCAGTCAGCAGTAAATCGTAGATAGCCATTCGCATGTCCCCCGTTGCTGGTTATTCCCGCTGTATGCCCATACCGCCGCCCTGCCCCCAGCCGGAAGCAGACGCTGCTTTGGATCTGCCCAAAAGATAGCACCAGGTCGTCTGTTGCGCAAGACGAACGGATGAGCTAAGAAATGACAAGGCGACAAGGCGCTGGCGTTTTCTCTCTTCCGCCCTTGTATGAAAACGACTATGCAGAAGTGGGCTGACGGAAGTATGCTTATCTGAATCACTGTGCAATGCAAGGGTTGCCGTAAATGTCGGACATCTGTTCCTTGCCCATACATCTCCTCTGTTGTTAAGAAAAGTGTACTGATGACCGGCAAAATAGAAAGGAAATCTCATGTCCAGACCAACGAACATCCGGCTGCGTTCCACGGTGCAGACGGCAACTATCTCTCTTGCGCTTCTGGTCGGGGCACTCCTCTCACATGGGAGGATGGTACAGGCAGACCGCTCCCACGCCGATTCCCCTCGGCTGACTACCGTGACTTATGCGCCTACAGATGCCAACTTCGCCAATCCGGAGCGGGGCTTCTATCATCACACCGAGACCCATTCCCATGCCTATGAACCCCTCGCCCCAGCAGCTTTGCAGGGCTACCAGCAAAACGAGCAGATCAGCCTCATTCTGCGCCTCTTCTATCTGGATGATTTTGTCGATAGCCCTGTCAGTCAGGACTACCTGAATACAATGACAGCCGACTTCAGCGCCCTACGCCAGGCCGGGTTGAAGGCGGTGGTGCGCTTCGCCTATACCAACCAGTTGACCTTTGCTCCCCACAGCGACTGGCCCCCCATCCCGCCCTATGGCGATGCCAGCAAAGCCCAGATAGTGGCTCACCTGCAACAACTGCTTCCCATTTTGCAGGCCAATAGCGATGTGATTGCCCTGGTACAGACCGGTTTCATCGGTGTGTGGGGCGAGTGGTACTACACCGATCACTTTGTGGCAGACCCCACGGACCCTGGCACAGTCTCCGATGCTTTCTATGCCCAGCGGGGTGAGGTGCTGGCCGCACTCCTGGCTGCTCTTCCGGGGCACATGGCCCAGGTACGCACACCCCTCTTCAAGCATAAAATCTACGGTACGGGCAGCGGGGAGGCCAATGCCTTGCCGCCAGTCAATGCCTTTGATGGTTCTGACCGGGCGCGTACAGGCCACCACAACGACTGCTTTCTGTCCAGCAGCACAGACTTTGGTACCTACAGTGATATTGATGAGGACAGGGCCTTTTTGGCCGCCGAGACCCGCTACCTGCCCATAGGCGGGGAAAGCTGCAACGAGACCACCGACGATGACGACCCGCAGACGCCAGAAAACGAATCCAGCGACCGTTCTCTCTGCCCCACGGCTTTGGCGGAACTGGCCGAGTTCCATTGGTCGTATTTGAACGCGGACTACCATCCCGGCGTCTTGGAAAGCTGGGCCGAGGGAGGCTGCCTGGAAACAGTCAAGCGTCGTCTGGGCTATCGTTTTTCTCTGATTGAGGGAAGATACCCGGAGACGGTCCAGGCCGGTGGAATTTTGGACATCCAGATTGCACTGCGCAACGAGGGCTGGGCTGCCCCCTACAACCCCCGCCCGGTAGATATGGTGCTGCGTCATGTGACAAGTGGCGCGGTGCAGCGCTTTTCCCTTGCAACGGATCCCCGTCTCTGGCTGGCAGGTGGCGCTGACCGCTATACCATCAGCCAGCGCATCCCTGTGCCGACAAACCTGCCGTCAGGGGAGTACGCTCTCTTCCTTGCCCTGCCGGACCCCAACCCGGTTTTGGCGACCAGGCCGGAATACGCCATTCGGCTGGCCAATACGAAGGTCTGGGAAGAAGCGGAGGGTTGGAACAACCTGCTCCACACCCTGACGGTGACACCCCCAGGAAACTTCACACGCTACCTGCCCACATTGCTTCGCTGAAGAGAGGGGAATGGTGTGAAGCGATTCTCGCTGTGGGCGTAGGAAGGCGCTTGCAGAGACCAGGAACAGTTGCTATAAGGAATCGGCAAAACCAGAACATTCGTTCTTGACATCTACCCGTAACGTGAATACAATGGGCAATGAAAGGGACTGCGCCACAGACAGGCGGGGTCCCTTTCTGTTTGGCGGCGGTCAGCGATTGGCGATTGGCTGTTAGTGCAGTGCAAAAAGCCAGCCGCTGCCCCAGGCCGCTTCTTCGACGAGGGTGGTTGACCCCGTCAGCATCTTTCGTTGCCGAAAGGATGTCGCTGTCGGTATCCTGATGGCTGACCACTCTTTCCCAAATCGCCAATCGCCAACCGCCAACCGGCCTTTTTCACCTTCCCAACCCAACCGGAGGCCCCATGCCCATCCATCCCCTGGCCGAGATTCTTACCCGCCACCCCAGTCTGACCGCACTGGGGTTCGAGGACGACCCCCAGCCTATCCCGGAGCAGGCAGCGGCGCGGGCCAAACGCCTCCAGGAACTGCATAGCAGCGCCGACCATTGGGATGCTGTGTGCACCTGGATTCGCAAACACCTGCCGCCCACACCCCGCAGCCGGGGCTACTTTTCCAGCTACGCCCTCAAGGGCATGGCCGAGGAGGAACTTGGCCCCCTCCCCCACGGCCTCTTCATCGCCGCCATGCTCCACTGCGACCACCGCTTCCTCCGCCAGGAACGCCACAACCCCAATGCCTACTTCCCCCTCTCCAAGCGCCGGGTGGTGGGTCTGGACCGGCGCGCCGAGACACGCAGGCGGGAGAGGGCGGATGGCAGGTAGCCGGTGGCAGGTAGTAGGTGGCGGATGGCAGGTGGCAGGTGGCTAGTAGCAGAGAGTCTGGCCCGCCATCTTATCGGTATCGGATGATGTGACTTGTGGCGTATCCGATACCGATGGATGCAAACGCAACAGTGGACAGACAACTACCAACAGCGAACGCACCGCCTTCTACATATCTGCATTCTCCTGCCTGTCGCCTGTCTGCCGTGACCACCATCGCTACCTGCCACCTGCCTCCTGCCACATGCCTCCCAAAAAGCCACGGGCCAGGAGGTGGCCCATGGGCCAGAAGGGGAGTGGGGGTTGGACGATAGGGCCAGGCCCAAGGGAATTGTGAATGGTGAATGGCGAATTGTGAATTGTGAATGAGGCGTCACCCGTTTCGCCGTCACCTGCCACCCTTCGACCCTTCGTCAAGCTCAGGACGGCGCAAGCTCAGGGCATCGCCTACTACTTGCCACCTGCCACCTGCCCGTCTTTCTTCGGAGTCGCCAATGCTTTCCACCCCCGAATTCTCCATCCTCGCCTCCGGCCTCTCTTTCCAGGCTGGCTCTTTTCGCTATGCCCACTTCCGCCTGCGCGACGAGCGGGGGGACGAGCGCATCCGGGCCGTGGCGTTGAAAGAGCTGGCCTATCTGCCCATCGAGACCCGAGACGACCCGGACGTGCTGGGCAAGCAGTGGGCGGCCCTACGTGGGCTCTACAACGCAGGCGTGGACTTCCTCTACACGGTGACTGGCCTCTTTGCCCCCGCTCACATCGGCGTGGTGCAGTTCTACGGGGCAGGGGCAGAGGCGGGCACAGAAGGGGCTGCCGTCTCCGAGGTGGAGCGGCGCATGGCCGCGGTGGAGGCGACGCTGGCCAACTACCCCCTCTCCCGGCTGACCGCTCCGGATGGGCGACGGGTACAGTTGCTCTACGAGCGGCTGCAAGGGCTGCCCCGCATCCTGGCTGTGCTGGGCCACCCGGACCCCCGTCTGGCGCGCAAGGGGTTGGGACGGGATGGCAGTCTGGGCGAGGAGGACGACGACCTGGCCTCCCAGCAGGGGGAGATTCTGCTCCGTGGTCTGGCCAAGCTGCGCGAGGATTTCGTCTTTTTGGTCACGGCCCAGCACATCGGGCGGGGGCTACTGGCCGAGAGTCTGGTCAAGATGGCCCAGACCGCCAGCCACTACGCCAGCCGCCAGCGCGGGGCACTCAGCGCGGGTTTCTCCATCGCCATCCCTTTGGCAGCGGCCCTGAGTGACGCCTACTCGGGCAGCCAGGGCAGGAGTGAAAGTGTGGCCGCCAGCCAGAGTGACACCGTCTCGCAAGGCTGGGGCACAGGTGAATCCCGCTCCTGGGGGCACAGCGTGGGCGAATCCCAGAGCCACGGCCTTGCCCATACGGAAAGCTCCGCGGTTACCGACGCGGTGAGTCAGACAGCGGGCCGTTCCTGGGGCGAGAGCCAGGGCCACACGGAGAGTGTAGGCCACACGGATTCGGGCAGCCATACGGATTCCCACTCGACGGGGGTAGCCCAATCCAGCGGTGAAAGCTGGTCCACCACCAACGCCACGGGGCGCTCCTCATCGGTCACCGATTCCGCCTCCACAACGAATGCCAGCGGGCAGAGCGTGGCCTCCAACTGGGCGACGGGTCACACCGAAGCCGCCTCCCAGGATCTGGCCCGCAGCGAGAGTGCCAACTGGTCAGCCGGGCAATCCAGCGGGGTGAGCCAGAGCAGCGGTGTCTCGGAGGGGTCTTCCTGGGCCGCTGGCAGCAGCCAGGGGCAGAGTGCGGGGGTCAGCCAGGCTGAAGGCAGCAACTGGTCAGCCAGCCAGAGCGCCGGGGTGAGCCAGGGGGCCAGCCACGGGGTGGGGGTGAGCGAGTCGGTCTCCCAGGCCAGCGGGGTGAGCCAGAGCGCAGGGTCTTCCTGGGGCGTCAACCAGAGCAGCGGGGCCTCCCAGGGCATCAGCCAGGGGGTGGGGGTCAGCGAATCGGTGAGTCAGGGGGCGGGGATGAGCGCCTCCCAATCGTCCGGCTGGTCGGCCGGACAGAGCAGTGGGGTGAGTCAGAGCGCCGGGTCTTCCTGGGGCGAGAGCGTC
>JACQGT010000571.1 GCA_016199425.1 Chloroflexota bacterium | reverse complement strand
GCGGCGACAGCCCGTTGCCGACCGCCACACGCACACCCATCCCCACCCGCACACCGACGCCGACGGCGACACGGATTCCCCAGGCGACGAATACACCGACGGCGACGCCGACCCGATCCTTCAGTTTCTTCCCCATCAATCCGGTTCTGGAAATTCAGCAACCGATTATCCTGAATTCGGACCTGGGCATCTTCGGGATCGAGATTACCCAGGGCATCCAGTGTTTCGACACCAGCAAAGGTCTGGCCACGTGCCCGGACAACTCGCTGCCCGTGGCATTGGGCAAATTGACCGCGGCCCGAGTCTATCTGCGCTACAGCCATCTGTTCTTCCCGACGCGGGCCAATACACCTGTGCGTCTCTATATGAGCGTGAACAACGGCCCCTGGCAGCAGGCGAATGCGTCGGCGACCGCCCGTTCCACGCTGGATCAATCCCAGGCGGCCAACAGCGCCAACTTCATCTTCACCATCGGCGGCAGCAGCACAGCGGTTGTGCGCTTCTATGCGGTGGTGGATCCGAACGGGGTGATCAGCGAGACGAACGAAGGCAACAATCGCTTCCCCAGCAGCGGCTACGTGACGATGACCTTCCGCCCGCGCGAGAATCTGAAGATCATCAGCCGCCCCCTGGACTACCATCCGGCCGGTTACGGCGGTACGCGGCTGGCCCAGGGCTGGGCGGTGAACGGCGGCGCGGCTACCTGGTTCAACCAGCTTCTGCCCATCCGCAACGGCGGTGTCAGCCACAGCGTGGCCAGCAGCTATCTGGACTGGACCACCAGTCTGGGCAGCGGCGCCGGCCAGCACGCGCTGATCCAGCAGTTGAACGGCAACTACGCGCTGCTGGTGATCTTCGGAATCCTCTTCGGGCAGCCGCAGATCATCCCGGACCACATCTATGGCTGGGCGCCCAACAGCGGCTACAGCGGCGGTCATGCGGATATGCCGGTCTATCCCCACGCCGGCGGTCTGGGCGTTGTGGGCATCGGCACAGACCGGGTGGGCGCGGGCCCCAGCACGGACAATCCGGGCGGCGGCGCGCTGATCTTCGGCCACGAGCTGACGCACGACTACGACGAGAAACACACCAACACCGCGGATAGCTGCGGCTCGTCCGACGGCAGCACAGCCTTCCCGTACAACTCGTCCAGCATCCAGGAGTTCGGTTTCAACCCGGCCACCCAAAAGGTCTATAACCCGGCGACAACCCACGACCTGATGAGCTACTGTCCGGCGGGTGGATCGAAGGAGGGCTGGATTTCGCCCTACACCTGGACGCAGATGTTCAACAAACTGGCGTCCACTGCCGCCGAAGCTGCCGAAGCCAGCGGCGCGCAGGGGGATGTGATCGCGGCCCGGCCCGGCTTCTTCACCCTCTACCGCACGGGCCACAGCCAGTCGGTCATCGTCAATCTGACGGTGGACAACCCGGCTGTGGCTGGCAAGGAAAGCGGTCAGTTGGGCAATCTCTACCAGGTGGATTCGGGCTTCTTCCTGACTCTGCCCGAAGGCGACTACGCGGTGGAGTTGCGCAACGGCAAGGAAGTGCTGGCGACCCATCCCTTCCTGGTCAACTTCGAGAGCGAATATCACACCTCCGGCGAGGGGCAGACCCAGGCAGCCGGGAGCGCCGAAGTCCCCCCCGGCGACCCGAACCCGACCAAACAGGTGGACATTACTCTCGTAGCGCCCTGGGTGGACGGCACAAACGTCATCGCTCTGACCTACAAAGGCCAGACGCTGGACGAACGCACTGTCAGCGGCAACCCGCCGACTGTGCAGATCACCGAACCGGTGGTTCAGTCTGTCTGGAAGGCGGGGGAAACCCAGAAGTTGTCGTGGAAGGGGGATGACCCGGACAAGGACGCCCTCCACTACGCGGTCTTCTACAGCCACGACGGCGGCCAGAGCTGGCAACTGCTTGCCAGTGAATTGTCCGAGACTTCGTTGGAGCTGGCTGTGGACAGTCTGGCCGGCGGCGTGGACACCCGTTTCCGGGTGGTCGCCACCGATGGAGTGAACACGGGCATGGCCGAGACGCCGGAAGCCATCCAAGTGCCCAACAAAGCACCTATGCCGGTTCTTCTGGAACCCTCGGCCAATCTCTTTGCGCCGGGCGCGGTGGTTATCCTACGCGGCAGCGCCACGGACCTGGAGGATGGCTCGATCCCGGAGGAGAAGCTGACGTGGACAAGTAACGTGCAGGGCGAGTTGGGCAAGGGCTACGAGGTTGCCATCAACAGCCTTACCCCCGGCCCCCACAAGCTAACCCTCACGGCTGTGGACAGCCAGGGCGTCAGCGGCAGCGCCAGCGTGGATGTCTTCATCGGCTACGGCAACTACCTGCCGACGGTGACGCGCTAAACAAAAACCATCCGGGAAGCTAAGACAGCTTCCCGGATGGTCTGGTGATGATCTTCAGACCCGCCGGGTTTCCGAAACCCGGCGGGTCTTTATTTGCAAATACTGTCAGACATTCAGAAATTGATCTTGAGTAACATCTGCTTGTTTGAGAATCGCTCGCAATGTGCCTTCAGGCATGTCGCCTGTGTGATTGGGAATTGTAGTATAACGATCCGTCTCTGGGTTGTGCCAAATCTCATGGCTTCCGGCAGCGTGTCGGTCAAATGCAAAGCCCAATTTTTGAGTCGCTTGACAATTTCTCGATATTTGAAGCCTGCCAAACGTCCCATTAAGCCCCCAGTATCAATGGATAATCGAAGGCATCCAGCACCGACGTCAACTTTATTTGGCTGTGGCGTTCGTTTTGGGCTTCGAGTAGTTTCTTTGCCACATCACGGGCAATTTCCAGAGTTTCGGTGATAGTGCGTCCCTGTGCTACCAGACCGGGGATATCGTCAGACGTGGCCAGGTAGACACCTTCGGGAAGTTTTTCTATATGTAAAGTAGCTGTTTTTTCCATAATTGTTCCTTAAGTGATGACGACCATTGCCCACCCAACGGCAAACGTCAGCCGCCGGGAAAGTCTACCAAATTTCACGATCGAAGCGAGATCACCTCTGGTCGGCGGTCCCTGGGCCTGTCAAAATATTGTTGTGCGGGATACAAAAGGCAACGAGGATCGGGTGACGATGCCGCCAGAGCAACTGCTCGCCATCTTACCGGAACATTTGCGTCATGTCAAGCAGTTACGAACCGCGCGCAACCTGTCTTTGTGTCTTTGTGGTGACTGATTCGGTTCTGGCTCATCCCGGTTCGGTGGTATACTGTCCAGCATACGTTCGCCATTCACCGTTCGCTATTCACGATTCCTCATTCAGGAGGCAACTCCCCTGTGTCAATCATCACCGACAGCACACTCCAGGAATTTCTCGACGCCCTGGCTGCGGGCGAATCCACCCCCGGCGGTGGGGGCGCGGCTGCGCTTACGGGCAGCCAGGCCGCGGCCCTGCTCAGTATGGTTCTGAACTTTACGGTCGGGCGCAAGAAGTATGCCGATGTGGAGGACGAGATGCGGGTTGTCCTCGCCTGCACAGAAGATCTGCGCACCCAACTGCTCTCTCTGGTGGATCGGGACGCCGAAGCCTTTGGCGCGGTCGCTGCCTGCTATACAATGCCCAAAACAACGGATGAGGAAAAAACTGCACGCACAGCAGCCATGCAAAAGGCGATGAAAGGCGCGGCAGAAGTGCCTTTTGTGGTGGCCAAAAAATGTCTCGAAGTGCTGCAATTGGCCGAGCCGGTGGGCGCAAAGGGCAATAGCACTGTCGTCAGCGACGCTGCCACCAGCGCCTATCTGGCCCTGGCCGCGCTCAACAGCGGCCTGCTCAATGTGGAGATCAACCTGAAGTACATCAAAGATGACAGCTTCAATGAAGAATGGGCGGCTAAAGTGGCCGAACTGCGCGCCGCGGCTGCCGATGCCTACACTACCGCCACGGCTGCCTGTTCCGCCACACTGGGGGTGACTGTATGAGCGCGCACCTTCTCGACGGCAAGGCCCTGTCCAAAACCATCCGCGACGACCTGAAAGGTCAATTCGCAGCCCTGGCCGAATCCTCTGGCGTCGCGCCGACCCTGGCCGTCCTGCGCGTGGGGGACGACGCCTCCGCCGCCGGCTACGCACGGGCCATCGAGCGCACGTGCGCCGGTGTGGGCGTCACCTTTGCCGCCCACGTCCTGGACGGTTCTGCCAGTCAGGAGGCAGTGGAAGACGAACTGGCCCGACTGAACAGCAATCCGGCGGTTCACGGCATTATGATTTTAGAGCCGCTGCCCGGCCATATCGACGGCCACCGGCTCATCGACCACCTGAACCCGGCCAAAGATGTGGACGGGGTACATCCCCTGAACGCGGGCCGTCTTTCCGCCCAGAAAGCGCCTTACTTTGTCCCCGCCACCCCCGCCGGGGCCATTCGTCTGCTGGAGGAGGCGGGTGTGGAATTCAAAGGCAAACACGCCGTCATCATCGGACGCAGCGATATTGTGGGCAAGCCGATGGCCCTGCTCCTGCTCCATCGCCACTGCACCGTGACCATCGCCCACAGCCGCACGGTTGACCTGCCCGGTGTGGCCCGCAGCGCGGACATCCTTTGCGTAGCGATTGGCCGTCCGGAAATGGTGCGGGGCGATTGGATCAAACCCGGCGCGGTCGTCGTCGATTTCGGCACCACCTACACCGACGACGGGCTGAAGGGGGACTGCGCACAGGCGGAAGTAGCCGCGGTGGCGGGGATGATGACACCCGTCCCCGGCGGCACGGGCCCAGTGACGAATGCGATGCTGATGAGCAATCTGCTCGATGCCTATCGATTGGGTATTGGGTAGGAGATATTGGGTGACCTTCGGTCTGTAGATCAGCGCCGGTTGAGTAGGCCGCATTTGGGCCGTATCGAAACCAAGCGGGTAGACCCGTTCGCTTGATTTCGATACGCCTCGAAGACTCGGCTACTCAATCAGCGCTCACTG
>JACQGT010000557.1 GCA_016199425.1 Chloroflexota bacterium | reverse complement strand
GACCGGCTGGCTGGTGATCTTTGATCAACGGAGCCATTTGCCAGCGATCAGCGAGCGTACCAGCACGGAAACCGCAACCACACCCTCGGGCAGAGCGGTGACGGTCATTCGCGCCTAGTTCACAGCGGTTTTCTGCGACCCGCTTCTCATCCCCGCCGCGTCAACCCCGCGTACCCCCAGGCCAACGCCAGCACAATCAGACCGTAGACCACCTGCTGAATGGCCTGTCCCACATTGAGAAAAGTCAGGATCGAGTTGAGCACGCTCAGGATCAGCGCGCCCAGGATTGTCCCACCGTAGCCGCCCACCCCGCCAAAGATCGATGTGCCGCCGATCACCGCAGCGGCGATGGACGGCAGGAGGAAAGTGCTTGCCAGTTGCAGGTCAACTGCGCCTGTGCGCCCGGCCAGCAGAATACCAGCGACAGCCCCAAGAACCCCGGCCATTGCATAGGCGCTGATGCGCACCTGCCAGACCTGCACGCCAGCCAGCCGCACGGCCACTTCGTTGTCCCCGGTGGCGTAGATCAGCCGTCCCCAGCCCGTGCGCCGCAGCAGCCAAATGAGAAGCAGGGCGATGAGCGCCCAGACCACAACGCTGTAGGGGATGCGGTTGTCCCAAAAGGAACCCGCGCTGATGGTTTTGATGAAGCCAGCGACCTGAGTGGATCCTTTCAGGATCGTCTGCGTCCAGGCGGTGAAAAGACCGAGCAGAATCCCCGACATGGCCAGGGTCATAATCAGCGGGTTGACCCGGAAGACGGCCACGCCCACGCCATTGACGCTGCCCGCCAACAGCCCGACGACGATCCCCAGCAGGATGGCGATGGCCGCGCCGTTGGGCGACTGGTTGGCGGCCACGTAGGCCGCACCCGTGGCAATCATTGTCACCGAAAGGTCGATCCCACCGGCAAGCATCAGAATCGTCTGCGCCCCGGCCAGGATGCCCAGGGGCGCGGCCTGCAAAAGTGTGGTGCGCAGCCCGGCGACGGTCAGATAGCGGGGCTGAATGCTGCCCGCTGCCAGCACGAGGATGACGAGAACGCCCAGGAGAATCAGTGTGGGATTTTCAGCGATGAAGGCCAGGCTGCGCACGCTCAGACCGATCAGTCTGGCTTTGGACGTATCGAGCGGCGTTGATGGAGTTGGCTGGCTCATGACCGTCTCTCCCGCAGCAGGGCTGCCAGTCCACCAAACATCATTACCCCCGCAATCAGCACGCCCTGGATCACCTGGGCGCTGTTCGAGTCGATGCCCATCGCGGTCAAAATCGGGTTGAGCATAATCAGAGTCACCGCCGTCGCCACCACACCCAGAACCGACCCTTCGCCGCCGCTCAGCGCCACCCCGCCCAGAACGATGGCGGCCACACTGTTGAGGGTGGCGTTGGCCCCCACACTGAAGCGGGGGTCGCCCGTGCCGGTGATGGCAACGGTTGCCAGACCGGCCAGCGCAGCCATTGCCCCACCGATGGCATAGGAGACGATCTTGGCCTGGCGTACGTTCAACCCCGCCAGACGGGCCGCGACGCTGTGGCTGCCAATGGCGTAGAGAGAGAGTCCAATGCGGCTGTGTCTGGACACGAGAAAGACGAGGACGGCAGGCAGCGCCATCATCAGAATAGGCATGAGATAACCGCCGCCGATCCCCGACCGCGAGCCGGTGAAGAGCCAGCGCATCTCCGGCGCGGTGCCGCCGCCGGGCGAAGGCAGAATCCACAGGGCCAGACCCGACCAGATGTAGCTCGTCGCCAGAGTCACAACGATATCCGGTACCCGGGAGATGCTGATGAGATATCCGGTCAGCCCGTTGAGCAGGCCAATGCCGACAATCACCCCCACGGCCACCAGAAGGACGATCCCCACGGGCTGGTCGTGCATAAAGCGGGCGGCGACCACATTGCTGAGCAGGAGCAGTGAACCCAACGAGAGGTCGATCCCCCCGGCGATGACAATCATTGCCTGGCCGATGGCGAGATAGATCAGCGGCAGGCTATTTTTGCTGATAGAAACAATCTGAAATTGACCGAAGACGGGGATCAGCGTCGAATACCAAAAGATCAGTGCGCCCAGCAGAAGCCAGACGCCCAGCACCCAACTATTGCGCGCCAGCATTCGTTGCCACTGGGCGTTGCGCCCGTTCAAAATAGCTCCACTCATACAGCAACCTCAAGTCCGTGGGCGGCGGTCAATAGAGAAGATTCGGTGGCAGTCGCGGCCGCCTGCTCGTCCACAATCCGACCGGCGTGAAGAACAATCACCCGGTCGCAGACCAGAGGAATCTCGGCCAGTTCGCTGGTGTAGAGCAGAATGGCCGCGCCGTTGGCCGCCAGTTCCCGCAGCAGGGCGTAGATTTCCCGTTTGGTCTGGATGTCGATGCCTCGCGTCGGGTCGAAGCAGAGCAGCGTGCGAAAACCGGCCACCAGCCAGCGGCCAATCACCACCTTTTGCTGGTTGCCGCCGGAGAGACGGCGCACCTGAGAAGCCGCCCGCGTATCAATCGACAGGCGGCCAATCGCATTGGCGACCCGCTGGGGCTCGTTCGTGGGGATGCCCAGCCAGCGCCGGAGCTGGTTGAAAATGGGCACGGCCAAATTTTGGCGTACGGAGAGGCTGGGCAGCAGGGCCAGCAGCCGGTCGCCGGGGACCAGCACCACCCCCTCCCGCACCGCATCGTAGACAGAGTGAAAACGGCGCGGCTTTTCCCCCACCAAAATTTCTCCTGCCGTGGGTTGGCGGTCGCCGGAGAGCAGCTCAAAGAGGCGCTCCTGCCCCTGGCCTTCCAGGGCGACGACGCCGAGAATCTCGCCGCTGCGCACAGTGAACGAAACGTCAGCCACCAGATGGCGGGAGGTCAGCCCCCGCACCTCAAAAGCGATCTGGCCCTGGCTGGTGCGGCCATTCGAGCGGTTGTCCTGGGTCACGGGCTGGACCGGCGCGCCGAGCATCGCCTCGACCAACTGGTGTTCGTTGACGCTGCCGGTCTCCAGCAGAGCCACATTGCGCCCGTCGCGCAGGATCGTCGCCCGGTCACAGACCCGCATCACCTCGGCCAGGCGGTGGGTGATCAGCACCGCCGAGCGGCCCAGCCCCTTCCAGTGGGTGAGCAGGGCAAAGACCCGCTCCGCCTGATCCGCGGTGAGCGCGGCGGTGATCTCGTCCAGCAGCAGCACGTGGGGGTCCCGCGCCACGGCCCGGGTCAGATCGACCATCCGCTTCGTGTCCAGGGGCAGCTCGCGCACCAGCGCGGAGAGGTCGAGATCGCCCAGATCGAACCAGGCCAGCCACTCTTTGAACCTGGCGGCGTCGATGTCGCTCAGGCGCAGATTTTCGGCGACGGTCAGGTGGGGTATCAGCGCAGGGTCTTGGAAAACGGTGGCAATGCCCGCTGCCATCGCATCTATCGGCGCGGGAAAGATGACAGGCTGCCCATTCACAAACATCTGCCCGGCGTCGGCAGGCTGGACACCGGCCAAAATTTTCACGAGAGTGCTCTTGCCCGCCCCATT
>JACQGT010000056.1 GCA_016199425.1 Chloroflexota bacterium | reverse complement strand
GCGGGCGCAGCAAGCAGCGCCCCTACGCATCAATTCAGCCTCGACGGGACACTAGGCGGCGGCGTAGTTCTTGGCAACCGCATCCCAGTTGACCACATTCCACCACGCATCCAGATAGTCCGGGCGGCGGTTCTGGTAGTTCAGATAATAGGCGTGCTCCCAGACATCCACCCCCAGGATTGGTGTGTCGCCCTGCATCAGCGGGCTGTCCTGGTTGGGCAGGCTGTAGGCGTCCAGGCTGCCGTTGGGCTTTACAACCAGCCAGGCCCAACCGCTGCCAAAGCGGCCTACACCCAGAGCCTTGAATTGGCTCTTGAAGTCGGCAAAGTCGCCCCATTTGGCGTTGATGGCGTCGGCCAAAGCACCTGTGGGGGTACCGCCAGCGTTGGGTGCCATAATCGTCCAAAAGAGGCTGTGGTTGGCGTGACCGCCGCCGTTGTTGCGCACAGCCGTGCGCATCTTTTCTGGAACCTGATCGATCTGACGGCAAATCTCCTCAATGCTCTTGTTCTCCCACTCGGAGCCGGCGATCGCATTGTTCAAATTGGTCACATAGGCATTGTGGTGCTTGCCGTGATGGATTTGCATGGTGGCCGTATCAATCGTGGATTCCAGCGCATCGTGGGCATAGGGAAGTGCGGGAAGGGTAAAAGCCATGGGATTCCTCCTTGTGATTTGATTGATCGTTCTACAGGTTTTCGCCGTTGGGGCGCTGATTGCTGCGCCCGTCCCCGTTGTGCCGGGCGCAGCAAGCAGCGCCCCTACAAATGGTTGTCTTAAAGATTGGGTGAGAACGGTCTGTATAGTATACACACTGGTCAAAGGAGCGTCAAACTCGCTCAGGAAGCCGACGGCTCCAGAAGGATGACCTGCGTCTCTTCGGGCAGTTGACTTTTGGTCACTTTGAGCGACGAGACCGTCTCCGGTTCTGCTACACCCAACTCTTTGAGAAACTTGTCCACCGTCTCCAGCGTCTCGCCGATGACATCCCCCAGGCCGGGATGCAGGTAGTGCATGGGGATGACGATGCGCGGTTCCAACAGGCTGATGACTTCGGTCATGCGCGAGGCGTCCAGGGTGTTGTGGCCGCTGACCGGCACCAGCAGCACATCGATCTCCCCCAAATCTTCCACCTGGCGCTGGTGGGGAATCTGCCCCAAATCGCCCAGATGACCTACGGTAAAGCCATCGAAATCGAAGAAATAGGCCACATTGCGTTCCGGGGCCTCGTGGCCAACCGCTTTGTGATAGGTGGTGAGGGCGGTGATGAGCACGCCGCCCACTTCGTAGTCGCCTGGACCTGAGAAGACCTTCGGCTCGCCGGCGACAGCAGAGACGGCGTTGTGGCCGGGCCGGTCGTGGCTGATAGTCACAATGTCGGCTTTGATGCGGGGCAGAGTGAGACCAGCCACTTTCTTATCGTAGGGGTCGCAAATGACAGTTGTGCCCCGCTCGCGCAGACGAAAACAGGACAGCCCGTACCAGGTAATTTCCACTGCTCGTTCCTTTCCTTGTCAATCCATAGTAAACCGGGAAAGTTTTTAGAACACGAATTTCAGAATTTACGGATTTTCTCTCTGTCATCCGTGTTCATCTGCATAAATCTGCGTCCCAAAACTTTTCTGGAATCACTATGCCCTGTTGAGTATGAACAGATGTTCCATTTTGTTCCTGTCACTATACCCCAAAAAGCGGTCGAAAACCAAACCCAACGGAGAGAATGAGCGCGTGGGACGTCGGTTCTGCCAGCCAAAGTTACTAGGCAAAAGTGAAACGTGAAACGTGAGTTTACGTGACGTAAACTCACGTTTCACGTTTCACGCTTCTGGGCCACAGAATGTCTGTTGAAAAGACAGAAATTGTCGTCTACCGGGTGATCTGGTTGCGCTGCCAGGGGGCAGATGCTATGATACTGCCATCGTTTTTTGCCCAATTGCCGGGCACTGTGACCCACGAGGAGCGTATATGAACCAGCAAGAAGTGCGCAACGCTGTGACATCCCAATTCTATCAATCCCTGGCCAACAGCGGCGTGACCGTAGACGCCATTCCCCAGGCCCAGTTGCAGGCGGTGGTCAACGCCCTGGCTGATGGCGTCTTTGCGGCTTTGAACAGCATTGAAAGCGAGGGCGACCGGACCATTGCACCGGCAACTTCTCTGCAAAACGACGACCCCGCCGCCGAGGAAGTGCTGCTCTGGTCGGGCCGCCCCTATCTCAGCATCGGCATCCGTTACGAATTGACCAGCCAGCGGCTGCGGGTGATCCGCGGGCTGTTGGGGCGCAGCATTGACGAGATCGAACTGGTGCGCGTGCGGGACACCTCCGTCTCCCAGCATATGGGCGAGCGTGCCCTGAACGTGGGTGACGTCACAATCCTCAGCAACGACCCCAGCAACCCAGAATATACGCTCAATAACGTCAGCAACCCGATGGATGTGCGCGAGATGATCCGGAGGGCTACCCTGGCCGAGAAGCAGCGCCGTGGCCTCCACTATCGCGAGGAGATGTAAGGGTTGAGCCACGCCAATCTACCCGTACAGCGGGACGATGTGATTGCCATTACCCGTCAGGCCGGGCAACTAACCGTTGAATTGCAGCAACAAGGCTTGCGGGCTATCCGCACCAAAGCCAATGCCTACGATCTGGTAACGGAAGCGGACGTTGCCAGCGAGAAGCTCCTACGCGAGAAACTGACCGCCCTCGACCCCGCCATCGGTTTCTGGGGAGAGGAAAGCAACCAGCCGCCGTACAGCGAACTTTACTGGCTGGTGGACCCCATCGACGGCACCACCAACTATGCGTCTGGCGTGCCCTGGTGGGCCGTGAATGTGACTCTCTATCAGCGCACAGACGCGCTGCTGGCGGTGACCCTGCACCTGCCCTACGGGGAAATCTTTTGGGCCGAAGTGGGCGGCGGCGCGTGGCGCGGCTGGGCCGATGGCCGGGTGGAGCAGATGCGGGTCAATGGGGCAGAGTCTCTGGGCGCTGGCATCCTGGGCACAGGCTTCCCCTATAGTCGGGGCGACGGCACGGACGACAATCGGGCCGAACACAACCGGCTTCTCCCCCTGTGCCGGGACATCCGGCGTATGGGATCGGCAGCCATCGATCTAGCCCACGTGGCCGCGGGCATTTTCAGCGCCTTCTGGGAAGTCACCCTGAATCCCTGGGACGTGGGCGCGGGGCTGCTGCTGGTGCATGAGGCGGGGGGAATTGTGACCGACTACGCCGGGAATCCCTATGCTTTTGGGGCAGATGGGCTGGTCGCCAGCAATGGCCGGGCTGGAGTGCATGGGGCGCTGCTCACAAACATTCGGGCGGCGCGTGGGGAACGTATCAGCCCATCAAAAGCGGACGCAGATCAATCTGATTGACACACCGATCAGCGCTGATGTGTGATGGGCTCGTGTCAAAATCAGCGCTGATCGATTCAAATCATAAAAATCTGCGTCCTCTCTACTCGTGGAGACCCTATGACCGGTCGTGAAGATCGAGCAGCCCGCAACGCCCGACACGATGCATTGCGCAGGACACGCGCCCGTTCGCCCTATCTTTCCATTCCTTTCCAAACAATTCACAACAGTCTGACGCCGGTGGAACTGCTGGGCGCGGAGGGCGTGGAGCGCATCCACGAGGCGTCTATGCGTCTGCTGGAGGAGACGGGCATCGACTTTCTCGACGCCGAAGCCCTGGAGCTGTGGCAGAAGGCAGGCGCGACTGTCGATCACACAAAGCGCCGTGTGCGGATGGACCGGGGGCTGCTGCTGGAACTGGTGGGCAAAGCGCCGCAGCGCTTCGCCTGGCACGCCCGCAACCCGGCCCACACCATCCACATCGGCGACGACCGGGTGGTCTTTGCCCCCAACGGCGGCACCGTCTTTGCCAGCGATCTGGACAACGGACGGCGGCCCGGAACTCTGGCCGACTTTCACAATTTTCAAAAACTGGTGCAGATGACCGGGATGCTCCACGTGGCCGGTGAACAGTTGGTGGTTCCCCACGACGTGCCTGTGGCCCTGCGCCATCTGGAGCGGCTGTGGGCAGGCTTCACCCTGACCGACAAAGCGATGATGGAGGCGGCCCACGGGCGCATCATCCCCGCCGACGCCATCGCCGCGGCCGAGATTGTCTTTGGCTCGCCCCTGCCCGCGGACGGCCCGGTCATCGGCGGCATTATCAATGCCAACAGCCCCCTACGCTACGACGACCGCATGATCGGCGGGCTGATCACCTTTGCCCGCGCCGGTCAGGTGACGATTATCACCCCCTTCATCCTGGCCGGGGTGATGAGTCCGGTGACGACCGCGGCCGCGGTGGCCCAGCAGAACGCCGAAGCCCTGGCCGGGATTGCCCTGGCCCAACTGGTGCGGCCCGGCGCGCCGGTGATCTACGGCGGTTTTACAACAAATGTGGACCTGAAATCGGGCGCGCCGGCTTTTGGCACACCGGAGGGGGCCTGGGCGCTGCTGCTGGGGGCGCAGATGGCCCGCCGCTGCCGGCTGCCTTACCGAGGCAGTGGCACACTCACTACTGCCAAAGTGGCCGACGCCCAGGCCGCCACGGAGACTCAGTGGTCCATCTGGCCCTGTATGCTGGCCCGCGCCAATTTTGTGATGCACGCGGTGGGCTGGCTGGAGAGCGGGCTGACCGCTTCCTTCGAGAAGTTTGTGATGGATGTGGAGCATCTGGCGATGTTCCAGCACTTTTTGCAGGGCATTGATGTCAGCGACGACGCCCTGGCCGTGGATGTGATCGGCCAGATCGGGCCGGGCGGCCACCATTTGGGCACGGCCCACACCCGTGAGCGTTATACCACTGCCTTCTACCAGCCTTTTCTGGCCGACCGCCTGCCCTACGAGACCTGGGACGAGGCCGGGCGCTACGACGCGCCCATGCGCGCCAACCTGCTCTGGAAGGAGTTGCTGGCCCAGTACGAAGCGCCGCCGTTGGATGTGGCGAAACGGGACGCCCTGGCCGACTTCATCGCCCGCCGCAAACGGGAACTGGCCGGGGTGGAACTCTACAGGTAAAAGAAGGACACGGATTTACACGGATGGGAAGGATTTGCACGGATCAGACGGGGTTTACGGATGACGAAGATAAGCCAGTGAGCGCTGATTGAGTAGCCGAGTCTGCGAGGCGTATCGAAATCAAGCGAACGGGTCTACGAG
>JACQGT010000556.1 GCA_016199425.1 Chloroflexota bacterium | reverse complement strand
TATCGAAACCAAGCGAACGGGTGATATGTCTGTGCTTCCCACCCGCTTGGTTTCGATACGGCGGGATACAGCACCCGCCTACTCAACCGGCGCTAGTCTCCCAGCGTAGGCCAACGGAAATCTAACATTGTCGAGCTACTTACGCAACACGCAATCTATTGACACCTCAAAACAGTGAGAGAATACGATGACCCTGCCCAGCCGTAGCGAAGCCGTCGCAGCCCACAGAATCAGCGACGGCGCGCCCCTCCTGGAAGTAAAGAACCTGCATACCCACTTCTTCACCGGCGAAGGAATTGTCCTGGCCGTGGATGGTGCCAGCTTTGAGGTCCACGCCGGCAAGACGCTGGGGCTGGTGGGGGAGAGCGGGTGTGGCAAGAGTGTGGCGGCCAAGTCGATCCTGCAAATTGTGGACAAACCGGGGCGGGTAGTGGACGGCGAGATTCTCTACACCTCTCAGGTCTCGGCGGGCCAGGAGATTCGACGGGACCTGTTGAAACTGGACGCGGGCGGATCAGAGATGCGCGCCATCCGGGGCGGCGAGATTTCGATGATCTTCCAGGAGCCGATGAGTTCCTTTAGCCCGGTGCATACGGTGGGCAATCAATTGATGGAAGCTATCCAACTGCACACGGAGATGAGCGACAAGGAGGCCGAGGAGACAGCTATCCAATGGCTGCGTCATGTGGGCATTCCCAACCCAACGCAACGGCTGAACGAGTTCCCTTACCGGTTGAGCGGCGGCCAGTGCCAGCGGGCGATGATTGCGATGGCCCTCTCCACCAATCCCCGCATCCTCATTGCGGACGAACCGACCACCGCCCTGGATGTGACCACCCAGGCCCAGATTCTCAACCTCTTGCAGCGCTTGCAGGCGGAAACGGGTATGGCGATGATCTTCATCACCCACGATCTGGGCGTGATCGCCGAGGTGGCCGACGAGGTGGCAGTGATGTATTTGGGGCGGATGGTGGAAAAAGCGCCGGTCAAGGAGATTTTCCGCAACCCGAAACATCCCTACACGAAGGCGCTCCTGACCTCAATCCCCCGTATCGACGCCCAACCCAGAGAACGGCTGCCCTCCATCAAAGGCTCCATCCCTCATCCCCAGAACCGGCCATCCAGTTGCCCCTTCCACCCCCGCTGCCCCGCCTTCATCCCAGGCACGTGCGACCAGAAGGAGCCGCAGCTTGCGCCAGTCGGGGAGAACCATCAGGCGAGTTGCTTTCTCTATCCTGGGTGTTAGTGTAACGTCAAGTGTCAATTAGAATAATACCGTAGGGGCGCTGCTTGCTGCGCCCGTTGTATGGATTTTCGATGCGCGACCTGCTGGCCCACTACAATCTGACAAAGCGTGCTGCCTAAATCTATCGTCTAACACACCGGAACCAGCGGTTGAACCCAATGAATAACGACACAGTTTTGCAGGTCAACAACCTCAAAAAATACTACCCCGTAGAAGCGGGCTTTCTGAAACGGCGGGTGGGCACTGTGCGCGCCGTGGACGACGTAAGCTTTGCCATCCGCCAGGGCGAGACCGTCAGTCTGGTGGGGGAGAGTGGCTGCGGCAAGACCACCACCTCCCGCTGCATTGTGCGCGCGGTGAACCCCACAGCGGGCGAGATTCTCTACCGGCGGGAAAACGGCGAGGTCATCGACCTGGCGACCATCAGCCAGACGGCCCTGCGCCCCATCCGTCGCGAATTCCAGATGGTCTTCCAGGACCCCTTCTCCTCCCTCAATCCCCGCATGACGATCTTCGAAATCATCAGCGAACCCCTGCGCGTCCACAATATCGGCAACCAGCGGGAGCGGGAAGACCGGGTGGCGGACTTGCTGCAACGGGTGGGGTTGCGCGCCGAATATATGCGCCGCTTCCCCCACGCCTTCAGCGGCGGACAGCGCCAGCGTATCGGCATTGCCCGCGCCCTGGCCGCCAGCCCGCGGTTGATCATCGCCGACGAACCGGTCTCCGCCCTGGATGTCTCTGTCCAGGCCCAGGTGCTCAATCTGATGATGGATTTACAGGACGAGTTGGGGCTGACCTACTTGTTCGTAGCCCACGACTTGAGCGTTGTCAATCAGATCAGCAATACAGTGCTGGTGATGTACGTGGGCCGGGTGGCGGAGATCGGCCCGCCACTGGAATTGTTCCGCAACCCCAAACACCCCTACACCGCCGCCCTCATCGCCTCGGTTCCCAAGCCCGATCCCTTCGACCGGGGCGAACGCATCATCCCCGAAGGCGAGATCGCCAACCCGGCCAACCCGCCCAGCGGCTGCTACTTTCACCCTCGCTGCCCCTTTGTGGTGGATGTGTGCAAGCAGGAAGCGCCCCCGCTGGAGGAGATCGGGCCGGGCCGCTTTGTCAGTTGTCACCGGGCCAGGGAGATTGAATTGACGGTATGAGGATTGGTTGACTGGTTGATTGGGGCACTCACCCTCATCCTAATCAACCAATTCGCGCCTCTGCGTCTCTGCGTTGTGCTGTTCAATGCGCTCCCCCCGGTCCGTGCGCGTGGCGGTGTTCGATCTCGTCCTGGCTGGCGGCGCGGATGGAGACGACTTCGATGTCGAAGTGGAGGGTCTCCCCTGCCAGGGGGTGATTGCCGTCTACCGTCACGTGCCGGGCGTCCACGGCACTCACAGTGACGGCGCGCAGCCCGCCAGGGAATTCCATCTGGAACTGCATCCCGACTTCCACTTCGTCCACGCCGTGAAAGGCAGAACGGGGCAGCGCACCGGACAGATTCTCATCGTAGACGCCGTAGGCTTCCTCCGGGGGTAGGGTGATGCTGAAGCGATCCCCCGCTTCTCGACCGCCCAACGCATTTTCCATACCCGCGATCAACTGGCCATAGCCGTGGAGATAGACCAGCGGCTCTTGTACGCCCGCGCTGTCGATGACTTCGCCGTCGTCCTCGGTGAGGGTGTAGGCAAAGGCGACGACGCTATTTTTTGTGATAGGCACAGTGTTCTCCTTACGAATTTTGTGATTGGGATATTGGGTATTCGATATTAGGTATTTCGTTGGGATTGCAGTACGCGTCAAACGCTCTTGACGAAATATCCAATACTCAATAACTCAATATCTTGTGGTGATTACCCATATCTCGAGTTTCTCTCTGGGAATACTCCTACAAACCAACCGTTTTCGCCAGGGGTAGCGCAGACTTATGGGTAATCACCACGACGAATTATTTCCGCAACACCAAAAACGAAGCCGCGACTTTTGGTTGCAACGGAAAAATTGCCGAATACTACGAAGCCCAGACGCTGGACGAAGTGCTCCTTGCCCGCCGCTTCTTTCAGATCAACCCGCCGGAAGATGCGGCTGCGTCCTTTGTCTTTGCCTGTTTGCTGCACATTCTACACGGCAACCGGCCCTACGCGCTGAGCCGCCGCTCCCATCCGATTACACCCTACAAACCCAGCGGCGACTTCGCCTACAAATCGCTCATCGGCAAGCTGAACGAGAAGGTGCAGCGCAGTCTGGCGGACGAACTTCCGGCTGACTTTGTGCCGGGCCGGGTCTACCAACAGGACGCTGCCGGGTGGTGGCCGCGGGAGATCGATCAACTGGACGCGGTAATTACTTCGCCGCCTTTCTACGACAGCACCCGTTTCTATCTCGCCAATTGGCTGCGTCTCTGGTTTGCCGGCTGGTCCAGCCGAGACTTCGAAACACAACCGCTGGGCTATGTGGACGAGCGTCAAAAGAAAAGTTTTGATGTCTACCTGCCGATTCTGCGCCAGGCGAAGGAGCGGCTGAAAGACGGGGGCGTTCTCGTTCTGCATTTGGGCAAAAGCCCCAAAGCGGATATGGCGGCCGAACTGCTCAAGCTGGGCAAGCGCTGGTTTTCTCATTACGACCTGCTAGATGAGAGCGTGGCCCACTGCGAAACCCACGGCATCCGGGACAAAGGCACGGTCACAAGCCACCAGTATCTCGTCCTATACTGAATCCACTCTGTCGATTCCGGTTCGATTCTGTGTCTGACGTCGCGCCATCAATCCCTCTCCGCAAATGAGTTATTGTAACGCCTTCTCCACCAACTCCTTTGCCCCCACCGGCAAGGCCAACCCCAGCGCGGCCGCGTGGCCGGCGGGGGACATCTTTTTCCACGTCTTTTGCAGAATGTCGATGAGTTTGGCTTCGTCGTGCTTGTGGGAGAAGTCGGCGAAGTAGCTTTCCAGAAAGACTAGACAGGCCACGTCTTCCAGGCATTGGGCCTCCGCGTCCCGCTTGAGTTGCTCCTTGCGGATCAGCCCCTGCACGCGACGGATGGTCGCGGCGTCGTAGCCCACCTCGGCCAGAATGGCCCCGGCGGTCTCGGCGTGGAACTGGGCCAAAGTGGTGCGCCAACGCTTGTAGCCCGCCTTGCCCTCCGGGTAGTCGCGGCGGGGGATCGTCCAGCGGCGGATGTGCTGGGCAGCCACGGCCAGGCGCAGGGCCTCTGATGCGTCCGGGTTCAGCCGTTCCAGCCAGCCGGTCATGCGTTGGCTGTAGAGCAGTTCTTTGGGGTGCTGCGCGCCCTGCCAGAATTCCCGGTTGGGGTCTTCGGCGTTGGCCGCGTCGAAACGGGCGAGGGCGGTGGAGAAAAGGTCAGATGGATGGGGCATAGACGGCCTCGTTTACAGGTGGTGAGGATGGGATGATGACGGTCTCATCATCCCATCATCCCATCCTCTTTTCTCTATTCCACAGGTGTCACGCTCTCTGGCAGGGATGGCAGGAAACCAGCCGCGGAGGGCGCATCCGCCGCGCCGAGGAGGGTCATGCTGGCGTCCCAGGCCGCGACGGATACATTGTCGAAATCGGCGATGGCCGTGTCGAACTGGGAAGCCCAGTTGATCAGCCCGAAGCGGCTGCCGCCCAGAGGTGAAGGATCAGTGAAGCTCCCCAGCAGCGTGCCGTTGACGAAGATGCGCAGCAGATTGCCATCCAACTCCGCTGTCAGATCGTTCGTCGCAGTGGATGTGTTGATTTTGTCGCTGGTCAGCCAGCCGGTCTGGGCCACCGGGTCCCAGGTAAAACTCTGCCAACCCACCCCTTCCACATAGCGCATCAGCGCGTACTGCTGGCTGTCCGGGAGGAGCAGGAAAGCATAGAAGGCAGTAAAGCTGCCATTTTCGCCAAAGAAGAAGCCATAGGCCGTCTGGTAGAAGCTATCTTCCCGGCGGATGTCGGTTTTGAACCGCCCATTCTGCACACCCGAAAGAGGCGCACGGAAGAAGCAGAGATAGCCCGGACCGGTGGCAGTGCGATATTCCCCGGCAGTGTAGCTAGCCTGGCAGACGCTCTGCTGGCCGCTGAACCAGCCGCTGCTTTCCTGCCCAAAGCCGTCCTGATAGACCGTGCGCACCTGATTGATGCGCATGTCATCGAAACCGGCGGTGGAGGGCGCGCTGTAGGCCGCCCAGTTCATCAGCCCCACAAAACCGTTGGCGGCCAGACTGCTGTCCACAACCCGTTCCAGGAATTTGTCGTTGACAAAAAGCAGAATCTCGCTGCCCTCCCGGCGCACCCGCAGCCGGTTGGCCTGATTCGCCGTGAGAATCGTAGCGTGGGTTTGCCAGTTACCCAGGCCATTGAGGATGCTCCACGCGCCCTTATCGAACTTGTGCAGAGCGTACTTCTGGCTCTGGGGATCGACCCACAGCACGTAGAATTGGGTCACGGCCCGGGCGCTGGGGCTGTCCATCCCAAAGGCCAGGCCATAGACGCTGCCATCCCCCGCGCCATTCTTGAAGGCGGTGACTTCGTAGAGACCGCTCGTTTGAGTGGCAGCCGGCGCGCCCACAATGCAGACTTGATCCGCCACCAGAGGCTGCACCCCATAAACCCCATTTGCCCCCGCATTGGTATAGCCAAAGTTGCAGACGCCCGTGTTGGCAGTCGGCCAACCGCTGGCCGTATTCTCAAAGTCGTCCGCATAGACGCCGGGATTGGGGGTAGCCGTCCGGGTCGGCGTCGGGGTGACTGTCGGTGTGCGTGTGGGTGTTGGCGTGGGCGCGCCGGGGGTGCCCGGTGTTGGCGTCGGCGTGGCCGTGGGCGTGCGGGTGGGCGTGGGCGTGCTGGTCGGCGTCACCGTCGGGGTGGAGGTGGGCAGGGTTGTGCCTTGCACGGGGATTTTGGTGGCTGTCGGCGTACTGGTGGCTGTGCTGGTGGCCGCCGGCGCGCCCCGCAGGATGGCTGGCACAAAGACCTTCTTGTCCAGCGGCGCGGGGTGGCCGGACAGGTCCACCCGGTAGACGCTGCGCCCGTGGGTTCCTGCGAAGAGGGTATTGTTATTGTTGGTCAGAATTAAGTCCACGACCGTTACATTCGCCATGCCGTTGTTGAAGGGGATCCAACTGCTGCCGTCGTCCAGCGTGCGGAAGACGCCCGTATCCGCGCCGACGTAGACTGTCCCCGGGTGGCTGCTGTCCAGGGCAATGCTCTGCACGGGTACGTCGGGCAGATTGCTGCTGATGTCCTGCCAGCTTGCGCCGCCATTGGTTGTCTTGAAGACGTGGCCGTTCTGCCCAGGCGTGTGGGTGTTGAAGCCGCTAAAGACTGCGTAGGCCGTTTGCGCATCCGTGCGGGAGACGGCGATGCGCGAGACGTAGCGACCGGGCAGGGGCGCTTTGGCCGTGTTTGTCCAGTTGCCGCCGCCGTTTGTTGTCACCTGCACATTGCCGTCCGACGTGCCCACCCAGACGGTGGCCGCATCCGACGGAGCAACGGCAATGGCCGAAACGTAGCCTTTGCCGTTGCTCAGGTCCGAGCTGATGGCGGTCCAGTTGTCGCCCCGGTTGGTTGTTTTGTAAACCCGGAACGTTCCCAAATAGAGAACCTTCTGGGTAGATGTGTCCACGGCGAAGGGGACGTAAAACAGCGCCCGATCCGCCTGATCGACGCCGTTGGTCATCATCGGCCAGAAGCCGGTCAAGCCGCTGCCCTGCTCGTTGCGCTGGAAGGACTTGCCGAAGCGGGTGCCATACCAGATGGTCGTGTTGAAGGGGTCGATGGCGGCAAAACCGCCGTCGCCCACATCCACCGCGGTCCAGCCGGGGGTGGCGCCGCCGTTGAGGGTGAAGGCTTTGTTGTTGTCCTGCATACCGCCCTGGATCACAGACGGATTGGTGGGGTCCACGGCAATGCCCGTGAACTGGAGTGTCGCCAAATTGGTGTTGCGGCTGGTCCACGTCTGCCCGCCGTCGGTGGATTTCCAGACGCCGCCGTCGTTGCCCACCCAGACCGTCTGGCTGTTGGTGGGGTCAAAGGCGATGACGTGCATATCCGGGTGCAGGGATTTGTTGGGCGCGCTGTTGTCCGAAAGGTCCAGCCAGTTGCCGCCCCCATCGGTCGTTTTGATGACCACCTGGCGCACGGTAAAATCCGCCTCGGAGTTGCCCGAATAGTTGGCCGCGCCACCCGCGTAAAGCGTATTGGGAGTGGCCGGGTCAACCTCAATCGTGTGGGAATACCAGCATTGGCTGCCGCAAAAGTTGTAGCCGCCCGTCCCGATCTGCGTCCAGGAGCTCCCGCCGTCGGAAGTCACAAAGACAAGCGCGCCGTCGTACTGATTGGTGACGATTTGATAGCTGGTGTAGAGAATGGCCGGATTGCTCTTGCTGAGGGAGAGCACCACCCGCCCTACATTCACCTGCTGGGGATTGGGCAGATTGTTGGTCAATTGGCTCCAATTGGCACCGCCGTCTGTACTCCTGAAAATGCCGTGCCCCTCAAACCCGGCGTACAGCACACTCGGATTCTGGCTGTCTATCTCCAAATCCGACGCACCGAAACAGTCAGCACAGGTGAGCAATCCCTGCCAGGTCAGTCCCCCATCCTGGGAGCGGAAGATGCCTCGCGGCGGCGAGACCGGGCCGGCTTGTCCCGCCTTCGATGAGGCCGCATAGACGATATTCGGGTTGGTGGGATGCACAAGAATACGCGCAATCGCCAGCCCGTTGAAGGCAGCCACCCCCTGACGGGTCCAGGTTGCCCCCCCGTCGGTGGATTTGAGAATGCCCGCGCCGTAGTAGTTGTCCAGACCAGGCGTCGGCTCGCCCGTGCCGGCATAGATGACATTCGGATTTTGTGGGTCCAGAGCCAGCGCGCCCATAGACATTGACGCCTGATTGTCTGTGAGCGGCGTCCAGCTATCGCCGCCGTTGGTGGTTTTCCAGACGCCGCCCTGGGCCGCGCCCAAATAGACGATATTGGGGTCGGTGGGGTGGATGGCCAGGGCGCGCACCCGGCCGCTGACATTAATCTTCTGCTGGCCCACTTTGGAGTTGACCATCGGAGCCGGGCCGATGTTCTGCCATTGGGGCAG
The DNA here is from genome assembly GCA_016199425.1 of Chloroflexota bacterium. Classification (GTDB taxonomy): domain Bacteria; phylum Chloroflexota; class Anaerolineae; order Caldilineales; family Caldilineaceae; genus JACQGT01. The sequence goes on along the minus strand of JACQGT010000556.1, from coordinate 4,262 downwards.
AGTCTCGGCGGCCTCGATGGGCAGCATAGCCATCGTCTGTTCCAGGGCCGCGACAAAACCGCCCACCGGCAGTTCATCCAGCGGGTAGGCTCGTTGGGCCACGAAAAAGTTGGATCGCTTCAGGGGTCCACTGCCCAGCCCCTCGAAAATCGTCTCCGGGGGGGTGGCGGCCAACAGCGGGTCTTTGGATTTGCCTGCGTGACGGGTGGGATAGTCGGCAGTTACCGGGTCCCAGGCGGCTGCATCCGTAGTCAGCGGCTGCGCATCGGCCACGTCCATCCCCGCTGATGGGGCCACGGGTAAGAGTTGGGGGCCGCGCAGAATAGCAGACCGGTTATCTGCCTGGGAGGGAAAAGGATAGGAAAGGGAAGGAGCAACGGGAGACGCACATGCGGCAAGCAGCAGTGCCAACACCGACAGAAGAAGCCGCCAGCCGCTGCGCGTCCAGTGACGACGAAAGAAAGCAGACATCTCTCTACCTCCTGATTCTACCTGTTCAATGGGGATTCCAACTGCCTGATGACCTCACGCTTGAGTATAGCGTATTCTGACTGGCATTGCACACTGCTGGGGGGCAAAGGGGAAACAGGGCAGGCGCGTACCTTTTGTGTTGCGTAACACACAAAACTGCCCGATCCAGTGGATCGGGCAGTTTTGTGTGAGGATCGGTAGTAATGGATGCGAACTGTCAACCAGCGCCGATTGCCACAGAAAGCAGGCCCGCAAAGGCAATGGAACAGATGATCGTCACAATCAGAGTCATAAAGAAAAATGGGCTATAGGAGGGCCGGTGATGATCCTGGCGGCCTGAGCGACGGCGAGGGGTATCGTTGGCAAGGAAACGAAAGGGCAGGGCCTGTGGACGGCTATTGGTTTGGGTGGAGGTGAACGATTTTCCTTGCACCAGATTCATCACATAAGAAAGCATTTCTTCCCCTCCCCCAGTGGACAAAAAAGCGGTCGATTGACAGACAAAATACAGAAGACATTTTTACGATTGAGTATAGCCGCCTGATGGCATTGAAAGCATAGGAAATAAGGACCACCGCAGCTCAGGCCAGAGTGAAGGTACGCAAAATTGAATTGCCGATGAACTCGCGAATGATGGAATTGTCTGGCACCAGATCCGCGTCCACCGTGCGCACCCAGCGCAAAAAGGCCAACAACCGGCGGGCTTCTACGTAGCCTGGAGAATCCCATTCGATCTGCAAGAGCAGAGGTTCTACCACATCGCGCAGGACGGACAATTCGTAGAGCAGCGCCGAGTTGAACATCACATCCGCGTTGTTCTGGAAAGGGAAGATGTAGCGTTCTTCGCCCCGGCGCACACTGGCCCAGCGCCCAATCGTATCGGCCGCGCTATAGCCCCGGTGGCTGTGATCCCGGGCAATCCGGCGCAGCAGCCGCACGTCCGAGGTGGAGATGCGGTTGTGCCGGTCCATATTCAGATGGGTGAGGACGCTCACGTAGACGCGCAGGGTGGATTCGGGGGGGATGGCGCTGGTCAGCTCCGGGTTTAGCCCGTGGATGCCTTCCAGGATCAGCACCCGATTGGCTTCCAGGCGCACAGTCTCGCCCACTTCGCTACGCCCTGTCATGAAGTTGTAGTGGGGTAATGTCACCTCTTCCCCGGCCAGCAGGCGGGCGAGATGGTCGTTGAGCAGAGGCACATTGAGCGCCTGAAGCGACTCGAAGTCGTAATCCCCCTCCGCGTCCAGGGGCGTTTCGGCGCGATCGACGAAGTAGTTGTCCAGGGAGAGGGCATAGGGGCGAATGCCGTGGGAGAGCAATTGCACACCCAGCCGCTTGGCGAAGGTTGTCTTACCGCTGCTGCTTGGCCCGGCAATCAGCGCCACGCGAATACGCCGGCACACTGCGCTGGCGTCCTCCCACGTCCTGGCTATCAACCCGGAGATGTGGGCGACGCGCCTCTCGTGCAGGGCTTCGCTGATCAGAATCACTTCCGAGATGTTGCCCCGTACAATGGCGTTGTTGAGGGAGCCGAGGTTCTGCAAGCCCAGTCGCCCCATCCATTCGCCGTATTCCTGAAAGACGTTTTCCAGGTCCGTGCTGGGCAGGATCGGCTGAAGCTGGACGGGCTGCTGGCGGCGGGGAAAGCGCAGAAGAAAGCCCTTGCCGTAGGCAGCCAGCCCAAACCAGCGCAAATAGCCTGTGCTGGGGGCCATATAGCCGTGAAAGTAGTTTTGCAGCGTGTCCAGGGTGTAGATCGACAGATCATCCGACGTACGGTATGCCAGCAGGGAGACTTTCGTCTCGTCGCCGCTGGCCGCAAAGAAGGAGACCATCTCCTCCACCGAGGCCCGCCTACAGGTGATGGGCAGGTCTTCGGCCACCATCTTTTCCATTTCAGACTGCAACAGTGTCAGTTCGGCCAGGGCCAGGGGTTCGCGGCCTACGGCTGTGCAATAGTAGGCACCAAAAGGCAGGCTGTGTTCGATGGCGATGGCAAGGCCAGGAAAGACCCGTTTGGCCGCGGCCAGCAGCAGCAGAGTCAACGAACGGCGATAGATACGCCCGCCGTCCGGGTCTTCCATTGGGACGATCTGGGCGCTGGTGTCCTCCCAAACGGGGGTAGAAAGTTCGCGCAGCCGGTTGTCCAGGAGAACGGCCATGGGCGGCGACGTGGGCGGATCGTCCGCCACCGCTTGCCAGACGAACTCCTCCACCGGCGCGCTCAGCGGCCCCGCATAGTAGCGCTCACCGATTTGCACCTGGACTGTCGTGCGTTTCTGGCCTGGGGTGACGCGCGAGACAAGCCCCCGCTCGGCGATCCAGCCGTTGCGCACCTGCCCGTTGGACATCCACGCAGGTGCTGTTTCCCCTACGGCTGCGTCCATTTTGCTTGTTGTCGCCGGCTCTTGCGCCATTGCTGCTATCCCCACAGATGCAAGAGTGCCGCCACAGGACAAACGCTGCGGTGGCGCTCCCAGTCCATTTCGCCTAGTGAGACCACCCCTCGTCATCGTCTGCGATCAGTTCGTCGTCCTCGTCATCGTCCTCGCCGTCATCGTAGCCGTAGAGGCTTTCGTCCAGATCGTCTTCAAAGAGAGACTCGTCGTCATCCCACTCCAAATCGTCGCTGCTACTGGCAGCGGGGATAATTTCCGTATCCATCTCTTCAAAGGTGATACAGGCCAGTGTCACCGGCGCGAGTTCGATCTCGTCGATGTCACACCACCCATTCATCCAAAAGATACAGCGGTCTTGAGGGCAACGCACCCGCGTCATGCAAGTCTCCTGTAGTTATTGGGACAGATCGGGGTTACAGACGATTGCCAGACGTGCCAGAAACCAGAGTTGCAACCGTCCACATCCTCGATCCGCGGTCGATGATAGAAGATACCTGGAAGTATATCATAATTCATTCTGAGGTCAACCGATCTACCAATTTTCCGTACATTTTCGTTCTGGTCAACGAAATGGTGAAGCGTCGTAGGGCGGAATGATATTCCGCCCTACGTTCATTACCGTACTCTTTTCGTTGCCAAAGCCAGCAACTTGCGCTAGACTATAGAGAGCCGTCTCCCCATCGGCCCGTGGATTTCATTTCTATAAGGAGTTTTTCAATGGCGAAAAACAACGCAACAACAAAACCTGTCGCGCCCCCAAGCCCGGCATCTCCCATCCCCAACAGTTCTGTCGTCCCTGGCAACGGCGAAAACGGCCACGATGACGATCCCCGTCTTCCATCGGGCGCAGAGCCAGCCCGCCTGTCCCCCACCCGCAACAGCCGCCGCGAGACATCGGTCCCCAGCGTCAGCGCCTACGCCGTAGCCCAAGCCCAGTTGGATCGAGTGGCCGAGGCCATGAATCTGGACCACGACATGTTGGAACTGCTCCGACTTCCCCAGCGGGAGTTGATCGTCCACTTTCCCGTGGTGATGGACGACCGGAGCATCCGCATGTTCACCGGTTTTCGCGTCCACCACAACACGACCCTCGGCCCCACCAAAGGCGGCATCCGTTACCACCCGGACGTGACTCTGGACGAATGTCGCGCCCTGGCTATGTGGATGTCGTGGAAGTGTGCGCTGATGAATCTGCCCTATGGCGGCGCCAAGGGCGGCGTGATCGTAGACCCAAAGCTGCTCTCCCAAGATGAACTGCGCGGTCTGACCCGCCGCTACACATCCGAAATCAGCCTCTTCATTGGACCCGAAAAAGACATCCCCGCGCCGGACGTGGGAACCAACGCCCAGATTATGGCCTGGATGATGGACACCTATTCCATGCACCGGGGC
>JACQGT010000055.1 GCA_016199425.1 Chloroflexota bacterium | reverse complement strand
TGTAGGGGCGCTTGCTTGCTGCGCCCGGTACACACCAGAGAAGCGGTGTCAGGAAAGGCGCAAAATGAGTGTTCAGGCGGTTTTGGAACCATTGATCCGACGAAGAATCTTTGCCGACGAGGAGAGTGCAGTTCGTACTCTCGTTCTGCACTACGTTTTGGATCAGGTCGACGACCTGCGCCAGCTGATTCAAGCCCTCGAACAGAAGCATGGCATGAGATATGATCAGTTCGATGCTTACTTGCACGAGCACTCTCAATTGCTGGTAAGCGGCGCCTTAAGTGACGATGAACGTCGTATACTGGGACAAGCCATTATGCAGGAAGAAGATGATTGGTTGGACTGGAAAAGCAGCATTGAACTGCTGGAAAGCTGGTTGGGTCTCGAACCGGAGACCCAAGCGTGATTTCCGGGAACTTGAATGACATTCACCGCCGATTTGGGTGCGCGGGCAGCGTAGGAAAGAATAGGTAGAGACGCACCCCCGTGTGCGTCCGCTGCTACTCGAAAGGCTGGCTGGCACAGGAGAGCGGAATGAGCGCGCACGCCTGGTCGGGGACTAACGACGCCGCAATCTCTATGAAACCCACAGACAGTTCGTTTCCCGTGGCTTTGCCGTCTGTGTCAAATGCGGCCAGCCGCTCACCGGTGGCGGAATCGTAAAGACCGATAACGAGCCGATACTCGCCCGGTGGCAATTCTGCCGGGATGGGCAACTGCCGCCAGTCAACTGTCACCGGGCCAGGCGCGATGGGGACGAAGAAGCGGGGTTCACCGTCGTTCTGGGCCACGTTACCGGTCTGACCGCGCAGGTGGGCAAAAACTCGGTAGCGTTGCCATAGCGCCGGGTTCTCTGTACGCCATTCCAGCCGCAGATCAGCCACCCGCCCAGCCGGGACTGGACTCTCCAGCCTGACGGCAACTGTAACCTGTTCGCCGTCTGCCGTTGTGAAGAAAGCAGATACCGTATCTGCGGGCCGGGCATCCTCATCTCCGTCTGCTGCCACTCTGCCATCCGCCTGGCGACCAAACCACCCGGCCAGCCCCAGTGTGCCGGTTGCATCCAGCAGACCGCCGGCCCCGCCCAACACAGGTAGCCTGCTTTCCGGGCGTGCCGGCTGCGGCCCGTGAGCCACACCCACACCCACGGCCACGCCCCACCTTGCGGGCAGAAAGAGCCAGAGACTCTCCAGCCGAATCACCTCTCCCGCCTGCCAGCGTTCCGGCGGATACCAGACCTGCGCAGGCGAGGGTAGTTGGTCGCTGTCGAGAAGCGTTGCGCCGCCGGGCGTGCGGATTTCCACCCACGGGCGTACCGTTCCTGGCACGAAACCCTCCTCCACCCGCCAGAGGGTTGTCACTTTTGTCTGCCGCCAGCGAGGCCAGTCGGTCAATTCCAGGCCGAGGAAGGTGAGGGGGCCAAAAGAAAATGGTGAATGGTGAATAGCGAATTGTGAGTTGTTAAGTAAGGATTCGTTGGCAAAATCCTCCGCGTCTTTGCCACTGCGCGTCTTTGCGTTGGAATCTCTGGCGAAGTCGTAAAATGCCTCCGGTATTGTCGTGTCCGGCGCGCCGTGGCGGAGGAGGAGGAAGCCGTCGCCCCCGTCGATAAGACCCCAGCCGCTTGCCAGCAGACTATCGACTTTCGCTTTCACATCGCCGGGGGCCATGTCCGTATTGCTGGTCACATCGAGCAGCGCCCACTCCGCCGGGACCGCGGCTTCCGGCCCGTAGGGGAACTGGTAGATGTAGTGCCGGTGGCTCAGATGGGGGTGGATCGCGGCGGTGGCGGTCACAGTCGCGTCGGCGGGAATCTGGCTGGTAAAGCGGGGCAGTAACCGGTGGTGGGCGGTAACCGGCGTGGGATCGTAGCGCCCGCCGCCAGATCCGCGGCCCGCGGTGAGGTAATCGTTGCCGGCCCAGAGCAGCAGCCAGAGGGCCAATCCGCCCGCCAGCAGGGGGCGCAGGGCAGAGCGGCTGTTGGTGAAGAAGGAGACCAGCGCCATCACCCCCACGTTGCTGGCGGCCATGTGCTGGTAGCTGCCCGATTCGCCCGTGAAACGGCGACCCAACCAGCGCCAGAGCCGGGCCAGCCCGTAAACGCCGGCCACGGCAAAATAGGGCACAATCGGCGCGCTGTAGTGAAATTCGCCGTAGTATTGGGCCGGATAGGCGCTGAGCAGATTGGCGAGAAAGACGGGCAGACAGAGCAGCAGAATCTCCGGGGCCAGCAGCCCAAACAGCCCAAAGCCAGCCAGCAGACGCCAGAGATAGGTAATCCGCGCCGGTTCGGTGGCAATCTGCCAGACCAGTTCTGGCTGGGTGAAGAAACTCTTGAGAATGTCCACGGGCGAATCACCCAACGCGCCGTAGCGCTGGAAATAGGCGCTCGCGGCCACGTCGTAGACCGGCGCGGCGTGGGCAGGGACAATGACGAAGGTGGCGAGGTAGAACCAGGCCAGGGAGAGGAGGAGAATTGCGAATGGCGAATAGCGAATAGCGAATAGCGAACGGAAAAGGCGGCCCAATCGCCGATCCCCAGTCGCCAATCCCCAATCGCCGATCCCCAGTCGCCAGACACCCCATGCCCCCAACCCCGCGGCCAGCAGCGCAGCCTCTTCTTTCACCGCGGCCAGCAGAAGCGCAGCCACGACGAAATGCAGCCAGCGCTGTTTCTCCGCAGCCCAGAAGGCCCACACAATCAGCGGCGCGGCAAAGGGAATGGCGTGGAGTTCGGTCAAGACTGCGGACTGGAGTTGGGGCGAGAGCAGCCAGGCCAGAGCGACGGCCAGGGCCAAAGGGCGGGTCATCCCTTCGACAAGCTCAGGACGTCGCTGTGGCAGGGGTTCGTTGTGCCAGATGTGGGCGCGCTGGTGAGCCGGGAGCAGTTGGTCCAATTTCTCCAGGGCCAGTGCGTAGAGGGGGATTGCCCCCAGCGCTACTGCGATCACTTGCAGGAGCAGCAGAGCGCGCACATCGTCCCACAGCCAAAGGACGGGACTGATGAGCGCAAAGAACGGTTCCACGTGATCCGTCAGCCGGGTGGAGACGAAATCGTCTTTGATCTCCTCCACAAAACGGCCCTGGCTGGTGTTCCAGATGGCCTGGTCCACTTGGCCCAGATCGGCCTTGTGGGTGCGCATCCCTGCGTGCTGGTCGAAGGCCAGGCCGGCGAAAACCCATACATAGACGACGATGGCGGCGAGGAGGATAATGGGTATTAGGTATTGGGTATTTCGTTTGGCCGTTGGCTGTGCTTTCACATCATCTATCCCAATGCCCCATACCTGTCATAAGAGTAAGGTCACGAATCAACTCCTGAAATCCTGCCAATCCGTGTCCGTACTCTTCATCTTCCATGCACCGAAATTTCGTCCGGGACCAATACCTAATACCCAATATCTTCCGACCGCCTACCCATCCACAACCTCACACCCCCCGCCGCGACGACTTCCAGAATCACCTGCCAGAGACGGATGGCGAGGGCGGCAACGGTTGTCGGGCCGCCGCCCAGGATGGGTGCCAGGAGCAAGTAGAGCGCGCCCTCGCGCACGGCCAGCCCGCCGGGGGTGACGAAGCTGAGATAGCCCACGGCATAGGCGATGGGAAAGGCGGCCAGCAAATGGGGTAGCGCGGCTGCCATTTCGCCCACCGTATACACGCTCAGGCCAAAAGTAATTCCGGCGAAGGAGCCGCCCCAGCAGAGCCAGGCGAAGATGGCGACCAGCAGCAAGCGGAGCAGTTGGCCGGTGGTCAGCTCTGCGTCCAAAGGTGCGCGGCTGGCTTTGCCCAACGCCCAATTGAGCAGGCCGATCAGCCAGCCAGGACGCAGCAAAAAGAGACCGATCGTCAGAGAAGCCAGGGCCACCAGCCAGCCTGTCGTTGGCCCAAGCCAGGGGTCGAGCAGGCCAAAATTGCCCACTGTGAGCAGATAGACGCCGGCAATGGGCAGCACAGAAAGGAGGTTCACCGCCTGGTAGAGAGCGATACTGCCCACCGTCGCCTCCATCCGCACGCCCCGCTGCCGGGCCAGGACGGTCATGCCCAGGGGCTGCCAGACGTTGCCGGGGATATAGCGCACCAGAATGCTGGCAAACCAGATACGCAGAGCGTCGGCATAGTCCAACTGCCCGCCCAGTCGGGCCAACGCCCCCCGCCAGAGCCAGACTTCCACACCCCAGCCGCCCAGCATCAGCAGACCGGAAACAATCAGCCAAAAGGGAGCGATCCGCCAGGTGTGAGCGCGCAGTTCGCTCCATTGGCTGCCCAGGAGCAGAGCGATAAAGACGAGGGCGAGAACCAGAAAAAGAGGCTGGATCAGACGCCACCAGCGGTGGAGAGAAGAGGCGGCGGTGCTCACGGGCCGACCTCAAACCCGCGCAGGATGGCGGGTAGTTCGTGCAGGTCTGTGCAGACGGCATCCGCCAAGGGACATTCGGGCCAGAAGCGGTTGGGGCGATAAACTGTGCGCATCCCCACACGTTGCGCACCCCGAATGTCAGCTTCCGGGTTGTCGCCCACAAAGACCGCTTCGTCCGCGGTCACGCCCAGCCGGGCCAGCGCCCGGCGGAAGATTTCCGGGTCGGGTTTACGCACTCCTTCTTTCTCAGAGACCAGCACAGCGCTGAAACTGTGGGCCACACCCAACGCCTGAAAGTTGCGCCACTGAAAAGGGTAAAGCCCATTTGTGATCAACCCCAGCCGTCTGCCGTCAGCGATCAGTTCTGCTGCCATTTCCCCCAGCCCCGGAAAAGGCTGGCAGAAGCAGTGAAAGCCAGCGATGTACTCGGCCAGCAGGCTCTGGGGATCGATGGCTGCGATGCGGTGTTCGTCCAGAATGCGCCGGTAAACTTCATCTTTCCAGAGCGCGCCGTTGTTGTCCAACTCGATGAAGCGTTCGACAAAACTGTCAACAGACAGCCCGGCCAGTCTGTCCCGATGTCTGCTGTACTGGGCTGCGGCAAAGGCCCGCAGAGATGCCTGCCGGTCCAGCAGCGTCTCGTCCATATCAAAGAGAACGGCCCGGATCATACGGTGACTGTCTCGCTGACCCAACGGCGGCACTCGGACAGGCTGTGGGCCAGGAGACCGACGATGTGATCGTCAGACTGCCCCGCGTCCAGTGCGTCCGGGTGAAGTTCCAGAGAGATAGAGCCGTCGTAGCCGTCCGCGGCCACCTGGCCGACCAGCCCCTGCAAGTCCAGTTGACCCGTTTCCGGGCGGCGGTGCTCTTGCCCGTCGAAGTTGCTCAGGTGGATGTGGCGCACTCGTTTGCCCCAGCGGGCGTAGATGGTGGCCGGGTCCAGCCCCCAGGTGCCCAGATGGGTAGTGTCCATTGTAATGTAGGGGAAACGGCTGATCTCCCCGCTGTCTTCCAGGCTGGTGGTGTTCCAGAGGATGTGATTCCAGCGGCGGCCAAAGAGGTGGCGGGCGGGCATATTTTCGATACAGAGCAGCGCGTCGGTGTTGGCCTGGAGTCTGCGATAATCGCTTTGCAGCCAGGCGATGAGGGGGCGATGATCGTTGCCCCACGGACGGGGGAGGAAGAAGGATTTTCCTCCGATCTGTACGACCGAATAGGCGAGGCGGGCAGGCAGATGGTGAATGACGACCGCCGCGCCCAGGCTTTCGGCCAGTTCCACCGAGCGGTGGATAGCGGCGATTTCGTCGTCGGCCCAGCCTTGCCAGCTACGGCTAAAGGGGCTGTGAACAGCGCGGACGGGCAGGTTGTGGGTCGCCATCAGCCGTTGCAAATAGTGGGGCTGGCGGGTGTCCCAGCGGTGATCCACCATCAACTCGACGCCGTCGAAGCCTGCGGCCGCGGCGAACTCGAAGCAGCGGTCAGTGTTGTAGGTGTAGAGGGAGCCGGTGGAGAAGATGAATTGCACGGGAATATCTCCGGTGGTGAGAATAAGAACACAAATAACAGAATTCACGGATTTGATCTGCGCGAATCCAGAGTTTTTGGGTCTCTGCGCCTTTGCGTCTCTGCGGGAGCTTCAGCCGCTTGATCATTGGGGTGTGTTCAATACCCCTACAGGGAAAATCTTTGTCTGAATCTGATCCTTCGCAGTGCGAGCCAGAAACTTCGCGAACGTAGCCGGTCTTCTTCCTAACAGCCAGCCGAGAACGTTGGGATTGCCCACCAGCCCGAAGCTGTCGTAATAGCGGAACATCGCCAGCACTGTTTTGATAGCCTCGTCGCCCATACCCCGCTGGCGGGCGTCAACTTCCCAAGCGTCCCAGGCCACCCGCTCCGCCTGCACTGGACGGCCCAACGCTTCTGCCAACAATGCGGCCACTGCCGTTTGGGAGAGCGGCTGGGGACCGGCCAGTTCGTAAATAGCACCGGCGTGGCCTGGCTCGGTCAACACCCGCGCCGCGGCTGCCGCCACATCCCGCAGATCGACGAGGGAGAGGCGGGCATCCGGCGCGTAGGGGACCGGATAGACCCCACGTTCGGTGATGGAAGGCCAGTAGGCCAGCACATTTTGCATGTAGGCGCAGGGTTGGAGAATCGTGAAGGGCAGGCCAGAGGCGAAGATCACTTCCTCGCTCCGGAGCTTGCGCCAGTGATGGGGCATTGTGGAGGTTTGGGGATGGAGAACTGAGTGGTAGACGAAATGCTCTACCCCGGCCCGGCTGGCTGCCTCTACGGCCACGTGGCTGATGGCGACCTCCTCCGGGTGCAGGTTGGGGCAGATGTGGTAGACGGCGCGCGCACCTTTGCAGGCGGCCTGCCAAAGAGGGGCGTCACAC